>NZ_JAQOZV010000053.1:0-57856 GCF_030348125.1 Massilia sp. DJPM01 | reverse complement strand
ATTTTGCAAGAGGCTCCTCCGCCTTTGCACGATCAATTCATGCAGGGATATGCAATGCAAATGTTCTATTTCGACGTGACGGCGGCAACCCGGGTGGTCTTCACGGCGGACGCGGTATTGAGCGCCACTGACGCGGGCGGGCGCAACGCTGGACGGGCTTCGGTCGGGTTCAACGGCCGCTTCTACCCGCAGCAACCGCTTGGAACGTCGATCCGCTTGGGCCGAGAATAGCGTTCGCCAGGCCAAACGCCGGATTGAGATGACCCGGTCGTTGGCGCAGGGCAAGCCTGCGTCTCGGCCTTTGCCGACTGTAGCGTAACTGGAAAAAGCCAACTGGATCACGGCTTCTATCCCAGCTATCAATGATCACCTCGTTGCGACCGACAGCCTTGCCCCGCCGCCAACCGTAAACGAAATGAGCACCGTGTGCATCTCGACAGCTGCACAAATACGCCGGATATCGGGGTGCCCGTTCAAACTCAAAAGGACCGTACCCTCCAGGCGAGCCATGATACCGTCTCGCACGCAGGCCGGATGACTGTCACCCTGTAAAGCGCGCCGAGAGAGGCTGTTGGGTGGCATCGAGTACAAACTCGCGCACGTCCGAGAATGCAGCGCCAAACCCCGGCCGCTGCGAGATGAGCAACATGTAACGCTGGAATATCTCGCCGCGACACAAGCCATAACCGCGCGCCCAGAAAACAGCATGTCCCACGATGCAATCGGCTGCTGTCAATGTCTGCCCGCAGACGAACGGCGCCCGCTCCAGCCGCGCAGCAAGCTGGGGTTCGATTTCCTCTCGGAACTTCTTGCGGTATCTCGCCACCGTTCGCGGGTCCCGCTCCGCCTCCGGCAAGACATGCTCGTGGGCGCGAATTTGCCACAGCATCATGTCCATCCAGGTTGATCCGAAGTGAAGCATATGCAAGTAGTCGGCTCGCTCCGGCGATGCGTCGGGAGAAGGCGCCAACCCGGCATCGGGGAATGCGTCTGCAAGAAAAGCGACCATGGCCGCGCTTTCGAGCATGTGCTGCACTGCCCCGTTGTCCCACGTAATCTCAAGTACAGGCACAGCATGGTTGGGATTGACGCGCAGGAACTCGGCAGAATACTGGACGGCTGCGTACAGGTCCACGTTCTCGACGTCGAAGGCATCGCCAACGACCTCATGCAACATCCATTTGGTACGTGCGCTTCGGCTGGCCGGGTAATGGTACAGTTTCAGGTGTTGAATCAGCATGGTTTTTCCGGTGTGAACATCAATTGACGGAAGAGGCGGTGCAGACTCATACAAGCCTGGTCTGACGCGTTTCCTTGTCTTGCCTGGCGCAAGGCACAAGTACGCTTCAAGCCGCCACTGCTGGCATCTGGCACGTCGACACTTTTACCTTCCGCTGTCGCCCCCTCCTTACTCACTGCAATGCCAGACAAGGCAATGTTCGTCACGATTGCTGCATGTCGGGTTTCCATTCCAAAGCAGGCAGCGCCAGTCTGGCGCTTTGCAGCTCGTCCGTGAAGGCCGATATTTGACATTTTTTGTGTCAAAATGGACAAATGAAAATCATCACGGTTCTGGTGTTGGACGGCGTATTCGACAGCAGCTTGTCGATCACGCTCGATACTTTGCATGCGGCTCAAGCCATTCTTGCGGCGCGCGGCGGTGCGCCGCAATTGCAGGTCAGGACCATCGCCGCCACGACCTGCATCACGACCGGTGCCGGCTTGCGGATGAAGGCCGACCTCCGGTTCAAGACAGCAAAACAGGAGGTATCGGACTGGATCATTGTTCCAGGCCTTGGTTACCGTTCGGATCAGGAGCTCAGCGCCTGTCTTGCGCGCAGCGACACCATGCAGGCGATGCACTGGCTGGCTGCGGCGGCAGCGGGCAGCGCCAAGATTGCGGCTTCATGCAGTTCAGCGTTTCTGCTGGCGCAAGCCGGTTTGCTCGACGGCCGCAAGGCGACCACGGCATGGTGGCTCGCCCAGGCATTTCGCGCGCGTTATCCCGCGGTGATACTCGACGAAGCGCGCATCCTGGTGCGCGATGGACCGTGCCTGACTGCGGGCGCGGCCTTGTCGCAGCTGGACTTGATGCTGGCCATCGTCTCCGACGTGGCGGGGGAGTCGGTGGCGCATTTGTGTTCGCGCTATTTGCTGATCGATCAGCGCTCTTCGCAGGCGCGCTACATGATGCGCGACCATCTGGAGCATGAAGACCAGACGGTGATTGCGGCGGAGCGCTGGATCGATGCGCATCTGGCGCAGCCGATGACGGTGACTGCGCTGTCGTCCGAACCGGCGCTCTCGCCCAAGACACTGGCGCGACGTATTAAAGCCGCGACCGGTGTATCGCCAATCAAATTCATTCAAGGGCGGCGTTTGTCACAAGCGACCCATTTGCTGGAAACGACGGCGCTTTCGATCGACACAGTCGCGGCGCAGGTCGGTTATCAGGACAGTACAGCCTTGCGTAAATTAATCAAACGCGAGTTTGGCGTGACACCGAGTACCTTGCGCTAACCCATCTTTGCCACTGGCATCCATCCGCGCCACTATTCGCCAATCCCTGCGCACGAGAGCGTCGCCACCCAGCACATCCCGCGCTGGGCCCGCCCCGACAGTCAAACGCCTGTCACCGCCGCCATCCCGGCCCTCCATCGCAAGCACACTCCCCCAAGCACGGCATTTGCATAATCACAAGTCCATCGAATCTTTTCACAACACTACCTTGCGCCGCATCAAGTTATCGAAACATATCATCAGAAGAGCATATATTTACGCTATCCTTTTTCATCCCGCCGCACGCCGTCCGTCCAGGAGGTTGATTGAAACATATCCGGTTCCACAGCGCACTGGCGTCGCTGATGCTGTTCGCCGCGGCGCTGCCGCCGGCGAGCGCGGATGACGGCAAACGGACAGCGCCCCTGACATCCATACGGCTACAGGATCTCGCGCTCGCGCCCTTGGCTCCCCACCTGAGCAAGACCGACAGCGACAAGCTGGCCGAGGCCTGGATGTCCCTGGTCGGCCCCGCCGATCCGGCACTGGCGGTGGGTGCCGTGGAGCTGCTGGCGGACGCCCCGCCCGGGCTGAACGCCGCCATTGCTGCGCGGCTAGCGCATTCCGACCGCCTGGCCAAGGCGATCGATGCGGCATCGAACGATCTCACATCCCGCATCCGGAACGGACGGGCGATGGGGATCGCCAAACTGATGGATTACGCGCCTGAACCCTTCCTGCTAGAACTGAAGAATGCACTAGCCTCTGGCAAAACCAAGCGCATCGTCATGACGCTTGCGGCTTCCAACAATTTCCGCCGATTGCCAGGCGCGGCCGTCGATCACATCGTCAAGGCGCTCGATACCGGCCGGCTGGAAGGCCAGGCGCGGGACGAGCTGTTTGGACTGCTGGCCAATTTCCCCGACCAGCTGCAAGCGCAGCGGCCCGTGTTCGAGCGCTGGCTGGCGGACAAGGCCGACTCGCCACTGGTGCGCCAGCGGCAAACCCTGGCGCGCACGGCCTTGCTGGCGATGGAGGCGCCGCTCGGCCAGGAACAGGTACGCACGGCCCTGCTGTCGAACGACCTTGCCCAGAAGCGCGCAGCCCTGCGGCGCCTGAAAACGCTGGACGCGCGCGCCCGCGCCGGCTTGTCGCGCGAATTGGCCGCGCAACTGTGGGGAGAAACCACAGGCGAGGACTGGACCAGCGCCTATGACTTGCTGGGCGCCGCCGATCCGGCCTACCTGAATGCGCTGTATCAAGAGAAGGATGCCCAGGCCATCCGCGCCACGCTGCAGGCCGACATCGCCGCACGCTGGATCAGTCTTGCGCCCGACGCAGCGCGCGCCACGGTTGCCGCCTTCCCGCTCGATATGTATCAAGCACTCAACGACAAGTCCGCCCCATGCGAGGCGATCGGCTACCAACTGGCGCTGCTGACCGCGCGCAGCAAACTGGCCACAGGCAGCTTGCCCGATTTCTGGGCCGCGATTGTGGTGCGCGATCACGATTGCCGCACAGCCTACGGAGCGGCGATCGATGCCTACCTGCTGGCGGAACGCAAACACGGCGACCCCGCCCCGGCGCTGGCCGCGCTGATTCGCCGGCACGGCCTGGGCGAGCTGACCGAGTGGTCCACCGGCTCGGACCAACTGGCGGCCGCGCTGTCGACCGTACTGGACCAGCGGCTGCTTGGCGCCGATTGGGCCGGCGCCAGGGACATGATGCTCGGTGGCGCACGCCCAAGCCCCAACCTCATCACCAGCGATGCATTCTGGGCCAGCAACATGCCCGGGCAAGCGGGGCTCGATGAGCGAAAGTTTTTGCGTATCGTACAAGCGGCCGGGGGCGCGCCGCCGCCGGTGCTGCGCATGGCCGCCGGGCTGGCCGCGAACGCGGCCGACCCCGTCGTGCGCGCGGCGGCGCTGCTGGCACTGGCCGCCAGCGGCCGCCTGGTCGCGGAACAGCAACTGTTTCACGCCGCGCTTGCCGATCACAACGACATCGTCGCCAAGACCGCACTGGTTCTTTTGGGAATGGCCTACGAGCGCGCCGCGGTGCCAGGCGAACTCAAACCGATCCCGATGGAGCACCTGGGCCTGGTACTGACCCGGCCGGACCTGTCCGAAACGGCCAAGCTGGTGTTGCAGCGCCTGGCACGTTTCGGCGCGGCCTATGCGCAGTTGCAGGTCGAGCAATCCACATGGTCGACCAATGCGCCCGAGTCCTGCTGGCGCCTGAGTGCCGCGCGGCCGCTGGGCAGCGCGGCCGGCGTGGCCCTGCTCGCGCCCGGTCCGACCGAAACCGGATACCAGGCCGTGCGCGCCTGCGCCGGCCTGCTGCTCGATCCGCGCCTGCCGCTGGCGCGCCTGGTGCGCCAGCCTGGCGCACAGCCCGACAGCCCGCCGGCCGCCACCCTCGGCGCGCTGCAATCGCTGTGGGAAAGCGGCGAATTCCAGGCTGCCTCGCTGGCGCTGCGCGCCGACGTGGCGCGCATGGTGATCGGCGCCGCCCGCAAGCTGCCCTATGACTTGAGCACGCAATCGACGCTGGCCTGGTGGGAACATGCCTTGCAAGACGCTTATCCGGGCGACGCTGCCGAACTGCGTGCCCTGCGCCGCGGGCGCATGTGGATGGCCGCCCTGATCGGCATACCGACGGCGATTTTTCTGCATCTGGGCGTATGGTGCATTCTCCTGACAGGCTACCCCAGTTCGCCTACCTTGCAGGCGGTCGTATTCTGGAACCCGGTGGTGCGCAAGGTGCTCGGCTTCGGCTACATCGACCTGGTCCTGCTGTATGTTCCGCAAGCGCGGCGCCGCCTGTTTGCGCCCTTCCTGCCAGAATTTCTGCGCGACATATACGGCGGCGACGGCACCGAGCCGCGGGCCTACTTTGGGGAAAGCAAGGTGCTGCACCGGCCTGCCCGCATCGGAGCCGCCAGCACGGCGGCGGTTCCGCAAGCGATCACGGTCGCGCTGGCGAAGCATCGCGGGCGCGTCCTGTTGCAG
The DNA here is from genome assembly GCF_030348125.1 of Massilia sp. DJPM01. Classification (NCBI taxonomy): domain Bacteria; kingdom Pseudomonadati; phylum Pseudomonadota; class Betaproteobacteria; order Burkholderiales; family Oxalobacteraceae; genus Massilia; species Massilia sp. DJPM01. The sequence continues at coordinate 52,346 of NZ_JAQOZV010000053.1, read as the reverse complement.
GGCAAATCCGGCCTGGGCAAATCGAGTTTTCTGCGCTTCTGGCTCGCCAGACGCGCGGCCGGCAGCTACGACGTGATGGCTTACTTGCGCGCCGACCAGTGCCGCACCGGCGTGGAAGCGGAAATCAAGCGCCGCATGCAGGGTATCGGCAACGACCCCAATCTGCTGCACGCGATGATCTACGCGGGCAAGCTGTCAGTTTACGTCGATGGCTACAACGAAGTCGACCTGGCGACCCAGGAGGAAATCACTTCCTTCGTCGCCAACTACCCGCATGGCAACATCCTGGTGACCAGCCAGATCCCCTTGCGCGGCTTGTCCGGTATCGAAACCTTTGAACTGCAAGCGCTCGACCACGGGCAGGTACGCGAGTTCCTGATGGGCAGGGCCAGCATCCTCGCGCCCGATGCCGTCCTGACGGGCGCCGCATTCGAGCGCGCCGCTGGCGCATTCCTCGACGACACCTGGAGCCAGCTGCAAGCGAGCGAGGAAGAACGGGCGTTCCAGGAAATCCTGGTCAACCCGATGGACCTGACATCGATCGCGATACTGCTGTCGGAGGGGGGAGTTCCCGACTTGCTGGCGCTGGAAAACCAGCAGTTCGAGCACGTCAAGCGCCACCTTGCCGCCAACGCCACGCCGTTTCGCACGACAGCCTTTTCGCGCGCCCTGCTGGCCCAGCGGCGCGACGACAGGGAAGACTTGGGCGAGTTGCCGTTCAAACCCGAAGTGGTTCAATTGCAGGCGGCAAAGCTGGCGCAACTGCATAGCTTTACCGATCCGGCGGGTAAGGTCACGGCCCAGGAAGTGCGTTTCCGGCACGAGCGCATCCGCGATTTCTTCACGCACTTCAGTTTCCTCGACATGCCCGCCGACGAGCAGGCGACCTACGCCAACGATGCCCGCTTTGCCGGCGTCTTTCCCTACCTGGCGCGCAGCATGCCGGCCGGGGCGGCCGTGGCACTGCGCGAGCAGCTCATCACCCTGGCCGCCAAGCTGGAAGACCACCGTGTCAGCGACAGCTTCGTGCGCGAGCTCAGCTGGCGGCAGCGGCTGACCGCGGACGATCCCGCCTGGATGCTGGCACATGACCTGCCTCATGCGCGCAGCGCCGAAACGAGCTTGCTCGACCTGGTCCGCACCCAGGCGGGGATCGAGGCGCGCATTCTGGCCTTACAGCAGGAAATTTCCGCGTCGCGCAAGATGACCCGCATCCTGGCCAGCGCCGATCCCACCGAACTGATCGACCTGGCGCAGCAGATGCTGCTGCACATGGGCGCGCGCGCCATGCCGTCCACGATGCCCTTCAGCATGTTGAGTACGCCCAACGGCCAGCCTTTCGTGCTGCTGGCACTAAGCCAGAAGAGCCTGATTCGTCCATTTCATGTCGAGTTGCTGCGCGCGCGGATCGATGCGATCAGCCTGCCGAAACTCGTCATCGTCAATTCGCAGGTGGGAACCGAGCCGGCCCAGCGCATCGACGAGCTCACGGCGCAGGTGCGCGATGCCTTGCTTGCCAGCGGCGCCCTGGCCCTGCCCGCTGTCGAGCTGTACCAGGATTACTACGCATCGATTACCGGTGGCGCGCAAGCGGCGCTCTGGCCGCGCCTGGCTGGTCTGCGGCCACCGGGCGCACCGGCTTAACCCACCCAGGAGGCAACATGATGACGCACTGGACCCGCATCCTCATCGGCTGCGCCGCCGCGCTGTTCCAGCCAGCGGCGCATGCCGAGAAATTCGAAAACGCCTACCTCAGCTTTACCATGGACGATGGCTGGCGATGTAAACAGGAAGGCACCGAATTTGTGTGCCGGGCCAACAAAGGACAGGCGCAAAAGGAGGCGGTCATCATCATGGCAGCCAAGGAAGCCGGTCCTCAAGACACGCTGTTCAACTATACGGCGCATTTGAACGTCACGCCGAAAACCGGAAAAATCGTGCAGCCGGCCACCCAGGTGGTCATCAACGGGACGGTCTGGGTGGACAGCCTGCAACTCGGATCGGAGGTCGAGAATTACTACACCCGCTACGCGGGAACGGTCAAAGATGGCATCGGCGTCTTGTTTACCATGTCGGCGCACACGCGTTACTACGAAAAGTACAACGGCGCCTTCACGCTGGCGCTGCATTCCTTGAAATTGAAGCCCATCAAAATGCGTCCCAGGTAGCGTTGACGGCCGGTCGTGGGCCGGGTCCGATGCATCGAAATCCCTTCTTGACGTTGATGTGACGCGTGTCGCATAATGGTGGCACCCGTCGCACGCAGAGCATCCCATGGCAATTCCTTCGATATCCGAACTCATCATCCTCAAGGCGCTGTGGCGACAACAGCCGCTCAGCGCGCGCGAAATCCACCAGCAGATCGAAGACGAGCTTGGCTGGTCATACTCGTCGACCCGCAAGACGCTGGAGCGCATGCTGGACAAGGGCTCGCTGCGCCAGGCCACCCTGCACGGGGTGCAAGTGTACGAAGCCGCGCTTGAAAAAGTCGGCACCCTGGCGAGCTTTGCGCACGACTTCGGCACCCGCGTCATGGAAATGGCAAGCCCGTTCCCGGTCAATATGTTCACCGGCAGCAAGCTGGTCGACGATGCCGAACTGGCGCAACTGGAGCAACTGCTGCAGGACTGGCCGGAACCCGATGGTGGCAGCCAATGAATCCGACCGATCTGCTGATATTCCGCTTCCTGCTGGCCAGCGGCGGCTGCATCGCCGCCGGACTGGCCGTGTGGGCCGCGATGGCGCTGTGCCGGCGCGCCCTGCCCGCCATCGCCTCGCAGCGCTCGGTCTGGCTACTCGCCCAGCTCACCATCGTGGCGGCCTTCCTGCTGATCCTTCTGCCGCATAGCGAGCGCCTGCGCCTGGTACCGCCTATCGAAATCGACAGCCCGTTGCAAGCGCAGCGCGCCATCGCGGACCACGCCCCCGCAGCGACAAGCAGCGCCAGCGCATCGAGCGCTCCAGACGTGCAGAGCGCCGGGCGTTCCTGGCTGGCCCTGGGCGCGCAAGCCTGGCTGCTGTGCTACCTGCTCGGCCTTGGCTACGCGATTGCCCGGCTGCTGCAAGCGCGGCGCATCTTGAACAGCCTTGCCGCGACCGGAGGCCGCCTGCGCGCCCCGCAGCGGCACGACGGCTTCATCCACCCCCTGCCCCTGGACCCGACGGTCATCGAAGTCGACGCGCCGATCTCGCCCATGCTGTTCGGCCTCTTCAAGCCGCGCCTGCTGCTGCCCGCGCATCTGCGCCGCTTCGAGACGACCCAGCAGCAAATGATGGTGGAACACGAACTGACCCACCTGCGGCGCCATGACCTGCACTGGATCAGCGCCAGCGTCCTGCTGCAAACCCTGTTCTGGTTCAACCCCTTCATGCGGCTGCTGCGCGCCAACCTGTCGTGGGCGCTGGAACTGGGCTGCGACCGCGATGTCCTCGACGGCCGCCCGGCCATCCAGCGCAAAGCGTACGCGGCGGCCCTGGTGGTGCAGTTAAAACTGCAGCGTTCGCCGGTGAGCAACGCCCTCGCCTTCGGCGCCGTCAGCGCGCCTACCCTGGCCGGCAGGATTGCCCTGATCCGCGAACCGGGCGCCATGCCGCACCGGCGCTGGACACGCCTGGCCGCCCTGGCCGCCCTGGCAAGCGTCCTGATGGGCAGCCTCGCGCTCCAGCCGACACTCGCATGGCGCGCCGAATCCGCCGCGCCGCCGCCCGGGCCGGCAGCGCAGGCATCGTCCACCCCCGTCAGCCCCGGCGCTGCCACGGACGCCATCAGCTGCACCGAACTGGCCGATGCCGCCAGCGGCAAGCGCCTGGTGCACGAAGGCCAGTGCGACGAGCGCATCACGCCGGCATCGACCTTCAATATCGCCGTCAGCCTGATGGGCTACGACAGCGGCATCCTGGAAGACGAACACGCACCGGCCATGCCATTTCGCAAGGGCTACGTCCACTGGAACCCGGCCTGGCGCACGGCCACCGACCCGACCAGCTGGTTCAAGCACTCGGTGCTGTGGTTCGCCCAGCAAGTCACGTCCCGGCTTGGCGCCGCGCGCTTCCAGGGCTATGTGACCAGCTTCGGCTACGGCAACGGCGACCTGTCGGGCGACCCGGGCAAGGATAACGGCCTGGCCCTGTCATGGGTCAGCTCATCGCTGAAAATATCGCCGGCCGAACAGGTAACGTTCCTGCGCAAGGTAGTCAAGCGCCAGTTGCCGCTGGCACCCAAGGCATATGACATGACATTGCGCATCATGCAGCCGGAGACGCTGGACAACGGCTGGGAAATCCACGGCAAAACCGGCACGGCGTCGCCCGTGCTGCCTAATGGGCGCGACGATCCGGAGCGCCAGTACGGTTGGTACGTCGGCTGGGCCAGCAAGGGGCAGCGCACGATCGTATTTGCCCGCATGGCACTGGAGCGCAGGCAAGAAGGCTTTGCCGGCGGCCGGGTCAAGGAAGCCTTCCTGCGCGAGCTGCGAACGCGGCTCGACACCCTGTAAGCGCGCCACCGCCCAACAAAAACCCGTCACAAAAGAATGCCACGCAACCCCGTTCATGCAAACGAGCGGGGGTGGATCACTGTACCCGTTTGCATCCCATCCATCAGAAAAGGAACATCGTGTCGACCCTCTCGCCCAAGCTTACCAAGCACATTGCCATCGCCCTCGTGGCGTCCTGTTTCGCCGCCGTCAACAGCCACGCCGCCGACAGCGACGCGCGCATCCGCGCCATTGTCGACAAGGCCATCGGCCCGCTCATGGCCGAATACAAGGTGCCCGGGATGGCGGTGGCCGTGACGGTCGACGGCCAGCCCCATGTGTTCAACTACGGGCTCGCATCGGTCAAGGACCATACCCCGGTCGGCGACGCCACGCTGTTCGAACTCGGGTCGGTCAGCAAGACGCTGACCGCAACCCTGGCCTCGTATGCGCAGGTGCTCGGCAAGCTGTCGCTGGACGCGCATCCGGGCACCTACATGCCGGAGCTGAAAGGCAGCCCGATCGACAAGATGAGCGTGCTCAATCTCGGCACCTATACCGGGAGCGGGCTGCCGCTGCAATTTCCCGACGCGGTGACGGGCGCCACGATGAGCGACTATTTCCGCCAATGGCAACCGCAAGCGACGGCGGGCGCTCAACGCCGCTATTCCAATCCCAGCCTCGGCCTGTTCGGGCATCTCACCGCACTGGCGCTCAAGAGCGATTTCGCCGACGCCATGGAACAACAGCTATTCCCGCAACTCGGCATGAAGAGCAGCCATCTGCGCGTGCCCGACAGCGCGATGGCCAATTATGCGTGGGGCTACGACGAGGACAACAAACCGCGCCGGATGAACCCTGGCGTACTCGCCGCCGAAACGTATGGCGTACGGTCAACAGCCGCCGACATGCTGCGCTTCGTCGAAGCGAATATCGATCCGCAGCGTCTGGATGAGCCAATGCAGCGCGCGGTGCACGGCACCCATGTCGGCTATTTCCAGGTCGGCGCCATGATGCAGGGGCTCGGATGGGAGCAATACCCCTACCCGGTCACCTTGCAGCGTCTGCTGGCAGGCAATTCGAGCACCATGATCATGGAGCCGAATGCAGCGAAGCGGATCACTGCGGGGCCCGGAACGTCCGCCAAGACCCTGTTCAACAAGACTGGTTCGATGGGCGGATTCGGCAATTATGTGGCTTTCGTGCCGGCGAAAAAAATCGGCGTCGTGATCCTGGCGAACAAAAACTATCCGATTCCAGCACGTATTAAAGCGGGCCACGCTATCCTCAAGCAACTCGCGCCATAAACCTGCTGCGTGCCGGGATCAGCGCGGGTCGGACCCGGCAATGGCTGCGGGCGGCAAACCGTCATCCGCGACGGCGTAGTCGCGGGGGCGGTGCTGTTCCCAGTACTGCAAGACATTCAGGGCGCTGGCCGCATGGCTGCCCCAATGGATGATGAAATGTTCGCGCCAGTGAAACACGGCAGCATCGGCAGCGCCACCATCGAACAGAGGAAGGCCGTGCTTCAGGTCGCGCCATATGTCCGCCAGGTCATCGGCAAGATCGCCGATCATGGTCTCGCCGCAGGGAACATCGAGGGGATTGGCGCACTCCGAATAGTAGTTAACGGGGAGCGCGCCAAAGCGCTTGAACATCGCGCTCCACGCCTCGTGCGATATGGCCGCCGCGTCATCGCCCCAATCGCATTCGCGCTGCGGCAAATCGAGCGCCTGCGCATACAAATGCGCGAGATGGCGGCGCGCGATGCTCATCTGGGCGTCGCCCGGCAGCAAATCGCCTTCGGCCCATTGGCAAAAGGCGCGCACCGATTCGACGAAGGTCGTGATGGCATTCATGCTGTCCTTGTTCAAGCTGTTATTCGAGCGGCCAACAGCGCTCGATGGTACCGCCGGCATGTTCCTGCAAATACGCAAGCGCCCGCGTGGCCAGGCTGGCATCGGGAGAGCGTATCGCCAGGACCAGCGGGTCGTGCGATACCGGGTCCACATCGACGCGCTGCCGCTCGGGAGCCGCGCGCAGAACCAGCGTCAGTTCGGTCCAGCCGGCGTCCCCGGAATACGCGCTGTTTCCATCGGAATCGATATCGGAATCCGCCCCCCACAAGTGAGCGGCAAGCGTGCCAAATTCCGGCCGTGCCCCGGGGTTGCGGAGATAGCCCACATGGTCGCCTGCATGCGGACCTTCCGGATGCCGGGGAGTCGTCCCGCCCTGCGGACTGTTTTCCGGCGCGGCCCCGACCAGCAGGGAGGCGGGAACGAAGCCGATGCCGCAACTGGAACAATAGCAGCCATCGACGAACTGGCTGAGCGGCGGCTCTCTCAATGCCTGCGGCAGGCATTCATCGCTAGCCAATTGATACGGCCAGTGCCCTCCCTCGCCAAAGTCGACGCCATACACCGGCGCATGCTTTGCAATCAGCAACAGCTTGGGCGTCGCATGGGCGGATGAACCACATCGGGGACAGGCAAAATCCGTCCTCATGGAGGGCCGACTTCCACGCTGGCTTGCGCCAGCGCGCCGATGGCCCCCAGCAGCGCCCCGGCCAGCGCCGGGTCGGCCGCAATGTGCGCCTGATCGAATCCCCTGTTGGCAACCGCGATCACGGGCGACGCCGCGGCGATCACACGCCACCCCATCGTGGTGACGATCTCGGCCAGGGCCGCTTGGGCGTGCACCGCCCGCGCCGAGGTATTGATCAGCGCAACCGGTTTGCTGCTCAACTCGGCGCAGCCGACAAGCCAGTCCAGCATGTTCTTGAAGGCGCCCGGTACGCCATGCGCGTACTCCGGGCTGGCCACGATGACGCCGTCGGCCGCGCTCAGCAAGGCGCGCAGCTCGCGCACCGCTGGCGGCGGATCGGCCTCGATATCGGGATTGAAGAACGGCAGCATGTGCGTGCCGTCGTACAACACAACGCGCGCACCGGGCGGCGCCAGCGCGACCGCCGCGCGCAGCAGCGCGGTATTGGCCGAGTCACGGCGCAGGCTGCCTGAGAGGGCGATCAGAGTTTTCATACGTGAGGCGCAGTTGATCGGAACACGCCATCGTAGCAGAGCCCGACCGATCGCATCGCCTTGTGCATGTCGGCATAAATTTGCCGGATGGACTTGCAGTATCACGTCGGCGCCCACGTCAGCACGCTACGAGCAACGCCTTTCCATTTCTGCAATTTACCAAGCAGGCGCACACCGTTGCGATCGTTCGCGTTCACGCGGGCGAACTGGCGCAACCCATTCCTGACAATCAGCGCGCCACGGTATTGCCTCGTCACCGCATGGGCATACGAGGATGCCCCCCGGTTCGCCCATGCGGGATCGATCGCCAGCCATGCCAACAAGGATCTCGCCCGTCGCCTGCGCCGCCGCGCAAGCGGACTCGACAAAAACACGCGCGGCGCCAACCCAGCACGATTGTGATGCATCAAACGCATCGCGCCCGCCGGTAGCATAGTCACTACATCAAATCGCCAGGAGATGGCTGATGTTCACCGCATGCCGCAGGCGCGCCGCCCTGCACTCACTGCGCGCCGAGCACCCGCAGGCGCGTGCGCAGGCGGCTCACCTCGTCGGCCAGGTCGAGCACCAGCGCGGCGATTTCCTCGTTGGCGTCGAGATCGCGCTCCAGGCTCACCAGCCGCCGCGCGCGCCGCAAGTCGGCGCTGCGGAAACGCCACTGCGCGCGGGCATCTTCGTCCAGGCCCAGCGCCATGATCTCGTCGGCGCCCAGCAAACCGTCACCCACATGCCGCACCACCCAGTCGGGCTCGACGCCGCAGGCGCGCGCCAGCTCGTGCAGGTCGAGCGCCTCGTCGTCGAGCAGAACGCCCACGATATCGATATTGGCCATGCCCTACCCTCCCGCCCGCGCACGCGGATTGAAGGCCATCTCGCGTGCCATTGCGCGGTACAGCTCGCGAGCCTTGTCGGTATTTGCCGGCGGCAGGACGACCTCGAGAACGAGATACAGGTCGCCCGCCGGCGTGCCCGGAATGCCGCGCCCCCTGAGGCGCAGCTTGCGCCCCGTTTGCGAGCTGGGCGGCACGGAAACTTCCACCTGTCCGGACGGCGTGGCCACGTCGATGCCGGCCCCCAGCGCCGCTTCCCACGGGGCCACCGGCACGCTGGCATACACATCGCGCCCCTCGATCCGGTAGCGCGCATCGGGATGGAACCCGATTTCCAGGAACAGGTCGCCCGCAGCGGCACCGCCACTGCCCGGATGGCCCTGGCCCGCCAGGCGCAATTGCTGGCCGGGCAGCACGCCCTTGGGAATCTTGACGTTGACGGCGCGCTCGCGCGTCACCACCCTGCCATGGGCATCGTGCTCGGGCACGCGCAAGGTCACGGCGCGGGTGGAGCCGTGATACGCATCTGCCAGGTCGATGGAGATGGCCGCGTGGATATCCTCGCCGCGCATCTGGAAACTTGCTCCGCCGGGGCGGGCGCGGCCGCCGACATGCGCGAACAGATCGGAAAAGAAATCGCTGGAACCGGCCCCGCCGCCATCGAAGCCCGCGCCCCAGTCGGGTGGCGGCTGGAATTGCTGCCCCGCGCGCCGGGTGCGGCCCAGCGCATCGTAGGCGGCGCGCTTGTCGGCATCGCCCAGCACGCCGTACGCCTCGTTCATTTCCTTGGTCTGGTGGTCGGCGTCCGGTTCCTTGCTCACGTCGGGATGGTATTTACGCACCTGCTTGCGGTACGCCTTTTTGATGGCGTCCGCGGAAGCGTCCTGGTCGACGCCGAGGGTCTTGTAATAGTCCTTGTATTCCACGAACGGCGCTCCCGGATCGGTTTTGATCATCCTACAACGCACCCGGCGCAGGCAGCGCACGCTTGCCAGCCACATTTTTTGAAGGAGAAACGCTATGAACGGGTGGGTGAGTGGGACCGGCCTGGCCATGCTGGCGCTGGGCCTGGCGGGGGCCGCGACGGTGTGCGCCGGCACCTGGCTCGGCGAGCGCAAGATGGCGCGCACGATCGCGGTGGAGGTGGCCGACATGGCCCTGCCCAAGGACGCGGCCAGCATCGCACATGGCCGCTACCTGTTCAACACGCGCGGCTGCGCCACCTGCCACGGGCGCGACGGCAGCGGCGCCGCCGTCATTGACGATGGCGCGATGCGGATCGTCTCGCCCAACATCACGGCCGGCGCCAACAGCGCCATCACGCGCTACCGCACGCTCGACTGGGTGCGCACCCTGCGCCACGGCGTCAAGCCCGATGGCAGGCCGCTGATGATCATGCCGAGCGAGGATTACAGCCTGCTCAGCGACGCCGACGTGGGCGCCATCATCGCCTACGTGCGCCAGCTGGCGCCCGTGCCCGGACAGGCGGCGCAGGTGCGCCTGCCGGTGGCGGTGAAAGTCATGTACGCCTTCGGCGCGGTGCGCGACGCCGCCGAAACGATCGACCACAGCGCGCCGCCGGCGCCGGCAACCGCGCCGGCCATCACGCTCGAGCATGGCGCCTACGTCGCGCACAGCTGCATCGGCTGTCACGGAGAAAACCTGACGGGCGGGCGCATTCCCGGCGCGCCGTCCGCCTGGCCGGCGCCGGCCAACCTGACGCCGGGCCATGGCAGCGCCATGACGCGCTACCGCACGCCAGAGAGCTTCATGACGATGCTGCGCAGCGGGCGGCGCCCCGACGGCAGCAGCATCAGCGCGGTGATGCCGTTCGGGGCGCTGGGCGAGATGAACGAGGTCGACATGCGCGCGCTGCACGCCTACCTTCAAAGCCTGCCGCCGCGTGCGGGCGGGCAGCGCTGAGCGCCCGCTTAACGGACCCGGCGCACCGATGAAATCAGGTTGCCCATCGGTCCGAGACGGTCGTAACGGCCAGGGCCGAAGGTCACGCAGCGACCGCCGAAATCGGCGTGCTTGCAGAACTCCCATTCGCCCTGATGCACGATGAGCGCGTCGGCGCGGTCATTGAATCCGAACTCGGTCAGGTCGCGCGTGTCGTCGCGCAGCACCAGGCGCTCGCCGCCAAAGCCGCTGGAGGAAAACAATTCCACGTCGACCTCGCGCTGCCCGCCGCCATCGTCCGCATCGACCAGGCGCGCCGACGAAACCCGGCCGCGCAAGCCGCGCCCCAGATCCTGGTAACGGCCCGGTGCGAAAATGCGGCAAGTGCCACGGTAGCCGGCGTCGCTGCACAACTGCCAGCTGCCTTCCATGACCTGGGCGCTGTGCGCGCTGTCGTTGAAATCGATCCCCGAGAAATCGTCGGCATCGCGCCGCAGGCGCCTGGCGTCGCCCTCCAGGCCACGCCCGGTGAACAGCGCGATCATCCCGCGCGGTCCGCCATGATGGCGCCCGCCGCCATGACGGCGCTCAGGCATGATCTCGCGCACCGACGAAATGGTGTCGTTGAAGCGCTCCAGCGTCGGATACTCGCCCTGCTCGAAGACGACGCAGCGGCCTTCGAAGCCGACGTGCTCGCACACCTCCCAGCGCCCGGAGCGCACGATCATGCTCGACGCGCGATCGTTGAAGCCGCTCTCGACCAGGTTGGGCGTGGTGCTGCGCAAGGTCAGCTCGCGGCCGTCGAAACCATCGCGCGAGAACAGGGTCAGCTCACCGGCGCTGGCGGCGGCGTGAGAAAAGATGGCGGCGCCGAGCAGCAGCGCGAGTGTGAAGCGGGATTTGAGCATGGAACCATCCTTGATGTGCGATGACCGATTGTGACGACCCCGCGCCCGCCGCGCCAGTGCCCAAGCTGTGAGATGTGTAACAAGTCTTTACACGGAGCCGAACCAAGCCGCCGCCCACCCTGCCCGCGATTAGCCGGTAAAATCCATGTTTGCTCCTACCGTGTCCACCATGTCCGCCATCCTCGCCCCGTCCGATACGCCCGTCCGCACCGAAATCGCCGCCCTGTGGCGCCTGTCCTGGCCCATGCTGGTGGGGCAGCTGGCCACCGTCGGCATGGGCGTGGCCGACGTGGCGATGACGGGCCATGTCAGCGCCAGCGAACTGGCCGCCGTGTCGCTCGGCGCGTCGGTCTGGTCGATCATCCTGGTCACCGTGATGGGCACCATGATGGCGATTAACACCGTGGTCGCGCACGACATCGGCGCCGCCCAATACGGGCGGATTCCGCACGTGGTGCGCCAGGCGCTCTGGAAAGGCGTGGGCGTGGGCCTGGTGGCCTGCCTGGTGGCCAATCTGTCGACCCTCGTGTTCGACCATATCGGCCTCACCCCCGACGTTGCCGCCAACGCCGCCATGTTCGTGCATGCGATCAGCATCGGCATGCCGGCCTTTGCCTGCTACCGCGCGCTGTACGGCTACACCACCAGCATCAACCAGACCAAGCCCGTGATGGTGATCGCCGTCCTCGGGCTGCTGTTCAACGTCTTCGTCAACTGGCTGCTGGTGTTCGGGAACTGGGGCATGCCCAAGCTGGGCGGGGTCGGCTGCGCGGTCGCCACCGGCGTGTGCATGTGGCTCATGCTCGGCGCCATGCTGGCCTGGATCCGCATCGCCCCGGCCTACCGCCAGACCTACCCGTTCACCCACTGGGAATGGCCCAACTGGCCGGAGATCGGCAGCATGCTGCGCCTTGGCCTGCCGATCGGCGTGACCTACCTGGCCGAAGTGAGCGCGTTCGGGGCGGTCAGCCTGATGATCGCGCGCTTCGGCGTGGTGCAGGTATCGGCCAGCCAGATCGCCCTCAATTTCTCGTCGCTGGTATTCATGGTGCCGCTCAGTTTCGGTATCGGCCTGATTACCCGGGTGGGCCATGCGCTGGGCGAAGGCGACGCGGTGCGCGCGCGGTTCGTGGCCTGGGTCGGGGTCGGCATGTCGCTCGCCTTTGCGCTGATTTCGGCGGCGCTGATCGCCGTGTTCCGCTGGGAGATCGCGCGCGCCTACACCTCCGATGCGGCAGTGCAGGAACTGTGCGCCCACCTGCTGCTGTTCGCGGCGCTGTTCCAGCTGTCCGACGCCACCCAGGTCGCCACGTCGAGCGCAATTCGCGGATACAAGGTCACGCGCCAGCCGATGCAGATCCAGCTGCTCGCATTCTGGGGCTTCGCCATGCCGGTCGGGTATGTACTGGGACTGGCGCCGTCATGGTTCGCCTGGTCGCCGGCGCTGCCGATGGCCGCCGCCGGCTTCTGGATCGGGCTGGTACTGGGCCTGACCGTGGCCGCGGTGCTGCTCACCTGGTCTTTACACCACCTCTCGCGCACGCGCGCGCAGGCTTGACGCGGGTCGCTGGCGAGGGGTGCCCACGGGTGCGGAACTCTGGTATCGTCCGGGGTTCTCCACATCCACCTCACCGAGACATCCATGCGATTTCTTCTCTGCTTTCTCGCCGCATTGTCCAGCGTTCCCGCATCCGCCGAACGCCTGACACTGGACCGTATCCACGCCGACCCGGCGCTGGCGGGGCCTAGCGTGCGCAACCTGCGCGTATCGCCCGATGGCGAACGCGTCACCTACCTGCGCGGACGCCAGGACAACCAGTTCCAGCTCGATCTCTGGGAATTCAACATGAAGGACAAGACCTCGAAACGCCTGGTCGACTCCAAACTGCTGGTTCCCAACGAAAGCCTGTCACCCGAAGAACAGGCCAGGCGCGAGCGCGCGCGCACCGCCAGCCTGACCGGCATCCTCAATTACAGCTGGTCGCCGGACGGCAAGCAGCTGCTGGTGCCGATCGCGGGCGACCTGTATCTGGTCGACGCGGCCAAGCCGCAGGCGGCGCGCAAGGTTGCCACGGGCAACGTGGCCGACCCCAAGATTTCGCCCAAGGGCCGTTACGTCTCCTTCGTGCGCAAGCAGAATTTGTATGTGATCGACCTGGTCTCGGGCCTTGAAAAGCAGCTCACCACCGACGGCGCCGGGACCATCTTCAATGGCGAAGCCGAATTCGTGGCGCAGGAAGAAATGGGCCAGCGCACTGGCTACTACTGGGCGCCCGACGATTCGGCCATCGCCTACAAGCGCTTCGACGAATCGCCGGTGCCGGTGGTGCGGCGCTTCGAGATTTTCGCCGACCGCACCGACGTCGTCGAACAGCGCTACCCGGCCGCGGGCGACGCCAACGTGCTGGTCGACCTGATGATCGTCTCGCCTGTCACCGGCGCGCAGCGCAAGGTCGAGCTGGGCCCGAACCGCGACATTTACCTGGTGCGCGCCGACTGGAGCGCCAACGGCAAGCAGCTGGTGTACCAGTTGCAGTCGCGCGACCAGAAGCGCCTCGACCTGATCTCGGTCGATGCCGCCACCTTGGCGCAGCGCACCCTGCTCACCGAAACCTCCAAGACCTGGGTCAGCATCCATGACGACCTGCGCTTTCTCTCCAAGCGCAATGCCTTCCTATGGGCGTCCGAGCGCAGCGGGCGCAATCACCTGTACCTGTACGACCTCGATGGCAAGCTGCTGCATCCGGTGTCGAGCGGCGAATGGGGCATCGACAACGTGCTGGCGGTCGACGAAAAAGCCGGCCGCGTGTACGTGTCGTCGAATCGCGACGCCGTGATCGACAAGCAGACCTACGCGCTGGCGCTCGACGGCAGCGGCGCCGACAAGCCGGTACGCATCACCAAGGGCGACGGCTGGCACGAAGCGGCGTTCTCGCGCAATGGCGAAGTCTTCGTCGACACCTACTCCGACCCGGCCACCCCGCCGCAGATTTCGATCCGCCGTCCGGATGGCGCGATGGTCGGCTGGTTAGAGAAGAACGAGCTCAATGCGGAGCACCCGTATGCCAAATACAAGGCCGACCACCTGGCCACCGAGTATGGCAGCATCAAGGCCAGCGACGGCCAGACCTTGTACTACTCGATGATCAAGCCGTCCGATTTCAGCGCCGCGAAAAAGTATCCGGTGTACCTGTCGACCTACGGCGGGCCGCATGCGCAGCATGTCTCGCGCAAGTGGGGCAATTACTTCGACCAGTACATGGCGCAGCAGGGCTTCGTGGTATTCCGCCTCGATAACCGCGGCTCGTACCGGCGCGAGCGCGCCTTCACCGATGCGATCTACAATGGACTGGGCAAGCACGAAGTTGAAGACCAGTTGAGCGGCATCGACTGGCTGGGCAAGCAGGGTTTCGTGGACGCCAAGCGGATCGGCGTGTTTGGCTGGAGTTACGGCGGTTTCATGAGCCTGCGTTTGCTGGCGGCGGCGTCCGACAAGATCGCGATGGGCGTGTCGGTGGCGCCGGTGACCGACTGGGCGCTGTACGACACCCACTACACCGAGCGTTATGTGGGCGGCACCCCGAAGGGCCAGGCGGACGCGTACAAGACCAGCGGCGTGTTCGCGCACCTGGACGGGCTCAAGTCGCCGCTGCTGCTGGTGCACGGCATGGCCGACGATAACGTTTTGTTCACCAACAGTACGCGCCTGATCGACGGGCTGGTCAACCGCAACGTGCGTTTCGACCTGATGACCTACCCGGGCGCCAAGCACGGGATCTCATCGCGGCCGGGGCAACGCCACGTGTACGGCACCATCGAAGCGTTCTTCAAGAAGAACCTGGCCGACGCGCCGAAGTAAGCGGCAAAGCGATCGTCCAATAAAAAACAGCCGCGATCAACGCGGCTGTTTTCATATGGAGCGGACCATATTAGTTGGTCGCATCCTTGATGGCTTCCTTGAGGTCGCCGATTTTTTCCTGGGTCTTGCCTTCGAGCTGGTTTTCCAGGCCCTTGGCTTGCTGTTCGGTGCTACCGACCAGTTTGCCAGCTTCTTCCTGAATTTTGCCGCCGATGTCTTGCAGTTTGCCGTTGACTTGATCTTTGTTCATGGTAAGGCTCCTTTAGTGCTCATTGCCAGGTTGGCGATGTAGTGAAGCCATCTTACTGTTGAGCTCAGAATTGATCAGTTCGCTCCCGCACATAAGCAAACAATTAAATATTTCCCAACCGGGGTCTGACCTCTGATTAGCAACAAAAATGTTTCGATTCGGAGGTCTGACCCCGGTTAGGAAAGTTTTTGCCCGGCGCACCCGGCGCAATTGCCAAGATTTTTTCCTGTTTGCATAGAACAATCGAACGGAGCCGGTAAACGGAACCGGGGTCTGACCTCTGATTAGAAATATTTCTAATCAGAGGTCAGACCCCGGTTGTAGGGGGATTCAGCGCTGGATCAGCGGTTTCCTTGATCCTTGAGCACTTCTTTGGCATCACCGAATTTTTCCTGGGCTTTGCCTTCGACTTGCTTCGACAAGCCCTTGGCTTGCTGTTCGCTGCTGCCGACCACTTTGCCGACTTGTTCCTGAATCTTGCCGCCGATGTCTTTCGCTTTGCCTTTTACTTGGTCCTTGTTCATTTTCGCTACCTCATATGGTGAGTGAAACTGCGGGCGCACTGCCTTGTGCGACGGACCCAGAATAGGACATTCCGTTCAACCGTTCCGTTCGCTACCTAACCGAAGCGCTATCCCGTCGGCTTGCGCCAGACACTCGCCAGCCACGGCTGCTGTTCGCGCGGCAAGCCATCTGGACGATAGTAATGATGCAGCGGGGAAAAGTTGGCTGCGATCATGTATTCCGTCCAGGTCGCGAGGTCGTAGTAGCTGCCGTAGCGCGGGCCGTTCCAACCTTCCTGGTTGTTGCCGCGCGGGTTGGAACTGAACAGCACGCCGCCCGGTTTCAGCGCCGCGTACAGCCGGTCCAGCACCTCGGGCAGCGCCCGGCTCGGCACGTGGAACAGCACCGCGTTGGCATACACGCCATCGAACAGCCCGGCCGGCAGGTCGAGGTGCACGAAGTCCTGCTGCCACACCTCGCAGCCGCTGTAGGCGCGCGCCATGGCCGCGAATTCGCCCGACCCATCGAGGCCGATGGCGCGGTGGCCAAGGGCGCTGAAGGTCTTGAGGTCCCGACCCGGGCCGCAGCCCAGGTCGAGCAAGGTGTACGGCGCCTCCCCTTCGATGGCGTCCAGCAGCGCCGCGATGTTCTGGCTGACGTCGTGGTCCACCGTACCGCGAAAGAACTGCTCGGCGCTGCTGTCGTAGTGAGCCAGGGTGCGGCGCGTGATGGCGTCGATCTCCTCGCTCATGGCATGCGCCTTCCTACCATACCTTCACGCGCTCGGCCGGCGCCAGGTACAGGGCCTGGCCGGGCTTGACGTCGAAGGCCTTGTACCACGGCTCGAGATTGCGCACGATGGCGGTACGGTATTCGGCCGGCGCGTGGCCATCGGTCAGCACGCGCTGGCGCGCAGCCGCTTCGCGCACCTTGGTCTGCCAGGCATGCGCGTAGCCGAGGAAGAACTGCTGGTCGGCGTCGGCCGGCGCGGCCTGTCCCAGCGAGGTTTTATACGCATCGTACGCCGCCGCCACGCCGGCCAGGTCGGCCAGGTTTTCGCTCAGCGTCAGCTGGCCGTTGACCGCCAGGTCGGGGAACGGCTTGTAGGCGCTGAACTGCGCCACCAGCTTGTCGGCGGCGCCTTTGAAGTGGGCCATGTCTTCCTTGGTCCACCAGTCGCGCAGGCGTCCCTGGGCGTCGAACTGCGCGCCCTGGTCGTCGAAGCTGTGGCTGATTTCGTGGCCGATGATGGAGCCGATGGCGCCGTAGTTTTCACCATCGGAGGCCTTGGGATCGAAGAACGGCGGTTGCAGGATCGCGGCCGGGAAGTTCATGGCGTTTTGCAGCGGCAGGTTGACCGCGTTGACCAGTTGCGGCGGCATCGCCCACGCTGTGCGGTCGACCTTTTGCTTGAGCAGCGCGAGCTGCTGCGCGTAGTGGAACTGTTCGGCGCGCACGGCGTTGCCGAGCGCATCGCCCGGCACGACCTTCAGGCCCGCGTACGAGCGCCAGCGGTCCGGATAGGCCACGCCGACGTACATGGTCTTGAGCTTTTCCTGCGCCTGGGCGCGCGTGGCCGGGGCCATCCAGTCCAGCTGGTCGATGCGCTTGCTGAAGGCGGCGATGATGTTGCCGACCATTTTCTGCACGCGCGCCTTGTTCTCGGCCGGGAAGTGGCGGTCGACGTACAGGTGGCCGACCGCTTCGTCGAGCGCATCGTTGGTGGCGGCCAGCGCGCGCTTCCAGCGCAGCGACTGCTGCGGCGTGCCGCTCAGGGCCTTGCCGGAAAATTCGAAACGCTGGTCGGCGAATGCCTTCGGCAGGGTCGGCGCGAAGTGGTTCACCTGGTGGAAGGCGAGGAAGTCTTTCCAGGTCGCGACGTCGGTGCTGTCGACCAGCGCGGCCGCGCCTTTCACGGCGCCCGGATGCCAGACGATGAAGTGCTGCGCACCGGACAGGCCGGCGCTCTTGAAGAACGCGGTCCAGTCCATGCCCGGGGCCTTGGCGGCAAAGTCCTTGAGGGTCCAGCTGTTGTTGGCCTTGAGGACGTCGGCCGAATCTTCGCGGCTGGCGTGCGACTGGGCGATCTTCATTTCGAGATCGAACACCCTGGCCGCGCGCGCGTCGGCGTCGGCATAGCCGGCCAGCTTGAGCATGGCGCCGATGTGCTGCTTGTACTTGGTGCGCAACTCGGCCATGCGCGGGCTGTCGGTCAGGTAGTAGGCGCGGTCGGGCATGCCCAGGCCACCCTGCAGCAGGTAGGGGGTGTTGCGGACCGGGTCGTTCAGGCCCTGCGCGACCCACAGGCCGAACAGGTTCTCGGTGAAGAAGTTGGTGGCGTTGAGCGGGTCGACGTCGGCGCGCAGCGAGGCGCCCAGCGCGCGCACCAGCTGCGCCTTGTCCTTGATGGCGTCGATCCTGGCCAGCAGCGGCTTGAGCGGGGCCGTGCCCTTGGCTTCGATGGCCGCTTCGTCCATGAAGGTGTTGTAGAAATCGGCAACCTGGCGCGCCTCGCCCTTGGCCTTCTTGTTGGCCGAGATTTCTTCGATCAGCTTGACGATGCGCGCATTGCTGCTTTCGGCCATGCCGGCAAAGGCGCCCCAGCTGCTGCGGTCCGCCGGGATCTCGGTCTTGGCGAGCCAGTCGCCGTTGGCGTAGGCGAAGAAGTCGTCGCCCGGCAGCACCGGGGCGGTCATGGCCTTGGCGGCAGGGGCGCCATCCTGGCCGGCGCCGTGGGCCGGGGCAAAGGCCAGCGAGGCGCCGCACAGGGCGACACTGAGGGCGGTCTTGATCGGGGTCCAGTTGGTTTTCATGCGGTTCCTTGATGCGGTGTTTATTTGAGCGCCGCGCGCACTTGCGGCAGCAAACGGGTTTTCTGGGCGGCGCGGGTGCGAATGGCATTGGCCACGCGTTGTGCTTCGACCTGGGCATCGGGGCCGAAGTTCTGCTTCACGTAGGCTTCCATCATGTCCGCGTGGACCGGATTGGAGGAGGACGATACCACGCTCGGGAAAAAGCGGTTCTGGCCAATCGATTCCTGGTCCTTGAGCAGTGCGGCGCGGTTGGCGGTGGCGAAAGACCACGCCAGTTCGACGTGTTCGCCGCGCGCCACCGCCGACACCAGGGTCGAGGTCAGCTGGGCCGGCAAGTCGGGCGAGAGCGCCATGGCCAGGGTGCGCCGGGCCAGCGCCGGGTCGCGCGCCAGCGCCATGGAGCGCGCGTAACGGTTGCGCTCTTCGTCGGTCTGGGCTTGCGCCACGCGGCTGGCCAGGGCGTCGTAGGTGGCGGCGTCGCCATAGCGGCCGGCCACGCGCATGACGAAGTCGATCATCGATGGCGGCACGCTGGCCGGATCAAGCAGGAAGCGCGCGAAGCGGGCGCGCCCTTCGGCGATCACGGCCGGGTCGCCGATCTTGGCCAGCGCGCCGGCCAGCAGGGCGCGCAATTGGCGCTCTTCGGTCGATTCGCCCGCTTTGTCGTCCCAGCCCAGGCGCGCGAACTTGGGTCCGGCCAGCCCGGTGATGTAGCGCCGCACCAGCGCGCGTTCCGGTTCGCCTTCGGCCAGGGTGTCGAGCGTGGCCAGGTTGTCGAGCATGGCACTCCATACCGCCAGGCGCGGTTCGTCGGCGTAGGCAGAGACCAGCTTGAGGTAGCTATCGAGCTGCAAACGGTCGGCCTGCACCAGGCTCCAGGTGTCGCCCAGCAGTTTGAGGCGGGTGGTGTCGGGCAGCTTGGCGGCCTGCCCCGCCAGCGCGTCGAAGCCGGCCTTGTCGTACTGGACGCGGAAGTAGCCGACGCTGGCCGGGTCGATCACCAGCGCGCCGTCGCACGAGGCTTGCATGACCGTGCTGCTGGCACCCGAGAGCAAGGCGTAACTGGCCTTGCCGCCCACGGTGCCCACTTGGACCGGCACGTTCCACAGGCGTTTTTCGGTGGCCGGTTCGTCGAGGCGGAACTGTTCCTGCGACAGCGTGACCTTGCGCTTGCCGTTTTCGCAGCTTTGTTCGACCTTGAGCAGAGGGAAGCCGGGCTGGGTGGTCCAGTCGGAGGCCAGTTTTTCGACCGGTTTGCCGGAGGCTTTTTCAAGCGCGGACCAGAGGTCGGCGGTGGTGGTGTTGCCATACTGGTGCTTGGCCATGTAGGCGCGGATGCCCTTGCGGAAGGGCTCCTCGCCCAGGTAAGCCTCCAGCATGCGCAAGAAGGCCTGGCCCTTGGCGTAGGTGATCGAGTCGAAGGCGTCGGCGGCCTGCGCTTCGGTCAGCACCGGGGTCTGGATCGGGTGCGTGGTCTTGCGCGCGTCCAGGTTCATGACGCTTTCGCGCTCGGCCAGGGCGCCCAGTTGCACCCGCCACTCGGGATGGAAATGGTCGGTGGCCTTGGTCGCCATCCAGGAGGCGAAGCCTTCGTTGAGCCACAGGTTATCCCACCAGCCCATGGTCACCAGGTTGCCGAACCACTGGTGCGCCACTTCGTGGGCATTGATGCCGAACGAGTTCTGGCGCACGTTGTCGGGGCTCTTTTTGGGGTCGACCAGCAGGGTCGATTCGTTATAGACGATGCCGCCCCAGTTTTCCATGGCGCCGTTAAAGCCGCCGGGGATGGCAATCTGGTCCAGCTTGGGCAGCGGGTAGGGCTGGCCGAAGTACTTATTGTAGTAGCGCAGCAGGTCCTTGGTGGCGGCCAGTGCGTAGGCGGCCGATTCCTGCTTGCCTTCGGTGGTGACGATGCCGATGTCGACCCCGTCCTGCCTGGCGCTGACCCGTTCCAGTTCGCCCGCGACCAGCACCACCAGGTAGCTCGACATCTTGGGCGTGACGCCGAAGTGGAAGCGCTGCAGGCCGCCGTCGAGCTTTTCCTGGCGTTCGAGCGGGGTGTTGGAGTAGGCCTTGAAGCTGGCCGGCAGGTCGACGGTGAGCTTGAAGGCGGCGCGGAAGGCCGGTTCGTCCCAGGTCGGCAGCATGCGGCGCGTATCGGTCGGCTCCATGTTGGTGGCGATCATGGTGCGCGATGCGCTGCCGGCCTTGTACTTCATGTGGAACATGCCGCGCGCTTCGCGGTTGATGGTGCCATGGAACTTGAGGGCCAGGTTGTAGCGGCCCGGTTCGAGCGGCTGCGCCAGCGCGAAGCTGAGCGTTTCCTGTTCCTTGTCGATCTTGGGTACCAGTTTCAGGGAGCCGATGTTCTTGCCCGACAGGCTGGCGGCGTCGATCTCGAGGTCGACGGCGTTGAGCATGATCAGGGAAGTCGGCTTGAGCACTTCGATTTCGACCGTCTCGGAACCGAGGAAGGTATTCGCGGCCAGGTCGGGAATCAGATGGGCGGCGTATTGCACCGGGACAATATCCTTGGGCAGCTTGCCCGGCGTGGCGGCGAACGAATACGGGGCTTCGGCGTGGGCGGCAAAAGCGGTGCAGGCCAGCGCGGTGGCGGCCAGAAGTCTGGCTTTCAATAATGTCATGTGTTTTCTCTCTTCATGGCGGCGCCAGGAACGGCGCGACTTCCCAGCCTGCACTCTAATCGAGCGCAGGGCGAAACGTACACCAAATGCGACCAACTGCACAATAGGCCGCCAGAGTGCCGAAATCCGGACATTGCCTTGCCGCCCAGGGCCGCGCCATGTCCGGGTCGGGCGTCAAGCCTTGTCGTACGAGAATTGAATGCCTGCCGTGCCGCCGGTTTCGACAAACAAGTCGATGAAGGCGGGAACCGTGTCATGGCGGGCCCAGTCGCGCTGCAATTCGCAGAACATCTGCACCACGCTGATCATGTTGCCGCCCGCCTGTTCGATGCGGCGCAGTGCCGCCTCGTGCGCCGCGCCCGAGGTGCCGCCGACGGCATCGACCACGACATAGACTTCATAGCCGTCACGCAAAGCGTCCAGCGCCGGAAAGGTCAGGCAAGCCTCGGTCCAGAGCGCCGTCATGATCAGTTTCTTGCGGCCGGTGGCTTTCACGGCGGCCTGGAATTCGACATCTTCCCACGAATTGATGGTGGTGCGGTCATAGGTTGGAATACCTTCGAGCACCTTGCGCAACTGGGGAATCGGCGGCTTGTTCAAGCCGGTCTTGACGTTGACCGTCGAGTGCACGATCGGCAGGCCGTAGGCGATGGCCGCCTTCGACACGCCGACAATATTGTTGATCAGGAGCTGGCGGTCCATCGAGGCGATCGAATTGACCTGCACCGGCTGGTAGTCGATCACGATCAAGGCCGAATTTTGCGGGGTCAGCAGATGGTCCTTGCTGGCGTCCCGGATGGTTTCACTGGTCATGCTAAGTCCTTTGAATGGCACATAAAAATGGAGGCGCCGTCGGGCTGCGGCACGTTGGTCGACGTACCTGGCCCGATGGCGGACCCGCATCGTAGTCTTTACGCGGTTGCGCCGCCAGACGCCGGAATCTATACTCAGCGTCCTACCAATGGAACACTGGACACCGGCGTGCAAGACCTGAACGATCTGTTTTACTTTGTGCAGGTGGTCGAACATGAAGGGTTCGCGCCGGCCAGCCGGGCGATCGGTGTTCCGAAATCCAAGCTGAGCAGGCGGATTTGCATCCTCGAAGAGCATCTCGGGGTGCGCCTGCTGCAGCGCTCGACCCGCCAGTTTTCAGTCACCGAAATCGGCAAGAGTTATTTTTTCCATTGCAAGGCGATGCTGGTCGAAGCCCAGGCCGCCCAGGAAGCCGTGGACCGGACCCGGGCCGAGCCGAGCGGCGTGGTGCGCATCGCTTGCCCGATCGCGCTGCTGCATGTGCGGGTCGGGCCGATGCTGGCCCAGTTCATGGTCGAGCATCCCATGGTCACCCTGCACCTGGAAGCGAGCAACCGGCGGGTCGACGTGGTGGCCGAGGGCACCGACATCGCGATCCGGGTGCGCGTGCCGCCGCTCCAGGACAGCGACCTGGTGATGAAAGTGCTGAGCACGCGGCGCTGGTGTGTCGCGGCCAGCCCGGATTTCCTGGCACGCCATCCGGCCTTGCACGCGCCTGCGGAGCTAAGCGGCGTGCCGACCCTGGACTGGGGCGGTCCCGTGGCGCAGCACACCTGGCACCTGGACGGACCCGATGGCGCGGTGGCGAGCATCCGCCACACGCCGCGCCTGGTCACCGACGACATGCTCGCGCTGCGCGCTGCGGCGGTGGCGGGAGTGGGAGTGGTGCAACTGCCCCTGATGATGATCACGGAAGAACTCAGGCAGGGTTCGCTGGTCATCCTGATGCCGGACTGGATTCCCAAAGGCGGGATCATTCACGCCGTGTATTCGTCGCGGCGCTGGCTGCGCCCCGCCGTGCGCACCCTGATCGACTTTCTGGCCATCCGTTTCGAACAGCTCGACGAAGCGTGAGCGGCGGCCAGGGGCGCGGTGGTGGCGTGCCCGCAGGAATCGCTATATAGTCCTCCCTGCCCCGCATCGACCAGGAGACACGATGACCCTTGAAGCCCTGCTGCAAAATCCGAACGCCCTGCCCTCCGCGCCCAAAGTGGTGGCGGAACTGATCAGCAGTTTCGACGATCCGGATGTGGCGGTCGAAGAGATCGCGCGCAAGCTCTCGCTCGACCCGGTGCTGAGCGCCAAGCTGCTGCGCCTGGCCAATTCGGCCTACTATCACGTCTCGCGCCGGATCGGCAACGTGGGCGACGCGGTGCGCATGCTCGGTTTCGTGACCGTGCGCACCCTGGTGATCAGTTCCGGCCTGGTGGGCAGCTTCAAGACCGTGCCGGGCCTGGACCTGAAGCGCTTCTGGCGCTACAGCCTGCACACGGCGGTGGCGGCCAAGTGGATCGCCAAGCAGATCGGCGCCAATACCGACCTGGCGTTCACGATCGGGATGATGCACGGGATCGGGCAACTGGTGATGCATGCGGGCGTGGCGCAGCAGGCGCGCGAGCTGGACCAGACGGTCGGACCATACGAACATGGCCGCATCGCCGCCGAAAAAGCCCTGTTCGGCTACGATTTCACCGAGGTGGGGGCGGAACTGGCGGCACGCTGGAAGTTTCCCGACCTGTTTCACCAGACCTTGCGCCACGTCGGCGATCCGACCCCGGAGTCGCCTTCGTACCGGATGGCGGCGGTGATTCACCTGGCCGTGCTGCGCGCGCGCTACGAAGAGCGCCAGCCGAACGACGCGGAACTGGCGGCCTGTTTCACGCCGGCGCTGGCGACCGGACTGGGCGTGCCGCCCGATGCCTTGTTCGCCGGCATTCCGCCGCTGGGCGAGCTGAGCGGCGGGCTGGAAGAGCTTATCAATTAAGCAAGTCAGAAATATTTTTGGTTTTTTTGAAAAAAGGCCTAAAGTTCCGCCCAATCCCGACGTTATGGAAGGACACGCGGTAATCTTTATAAATTTTTTGGCCAGGTGAGCGCATGACCTCCAACGACGTTCTCTCGATGTACGAAAATATTGCTGGCCTGACTGGCAAGATGGCGGTCGCGGCAAAAGCGGGCGACTGGAATGGCCTGGCCAAGCTGGAAACGCAGTGCGCGCAGCAGGCGTCGGCGACCAAGACCGGCGTGCCGGCACTGGATGGCGCTCCGCGCATGCGCAAGATCGATCTGCTCAAGCAGATCATGGCCAATGACCGCGCCGTGCGCGAGATTACCGAGCCGTGGCAGTTGTCGGACGTGATGTGCGCAACGCACTGAGCCAGTTACACGATGTGAATGAAAGCGCCTGAGGGCGCTTTTTTGTTGGCGGGGTCCTGACGCCACCTCCGTCGTTCCCGCCACCACCTCCGTCGTTCCTGCCACCACCTCCGTCGTTCCCGCCACCACCTCCGTCGGTTCTGGCAATGCCAGAGACGACGAACTGGCGGGAACAACCGGGATACGGGAACAACGAGGGGCTAATCAGCCGGCCACGGCTAATTTCAGCGCCAATGCAATCCCCTCCGCCGCCTGGGTAATCTCCGGCAGCGACGGAAAACTCGGCGCGATCCGGATATGGCTATCCTCGGGATCGACCCCGTACGGATACGCGGCGCCCGCCGGCGTGAGCGTAATCCCGGCTTCCTTGGCCAGCGCGATGGTCCTCTTCGCGGCACCCGGCGGCGTCACCAGATCGATGAAATACCCGCCCTTCGGCACCGTCCACGACACCCCGGCCACCGCGCCCAGATGCGCGCTGAACTGCGCCAGCACCGCGTCGAACTTGGGCTTGAGCAGCGCCGCGTGGCGCGTCATCAGCGCTTCCACCGTCGCCGCATCCTTGAGCAGGCGCACGTGGCGCAGCTGGTTGATCTTGTCCGGGCCGATGCTGCGGATGCCCGCATGCTTCGTCCACCAGGCGATATTGGCCGGTGACGATGCCAGCGCGGCAATCCCCGATCCGGCCCAGCTCACCTTCGACGTCGATGCGAACACGATCGCCCGGTCCGGATGGCCGGCACTGGCGCATTCGGCGATGATCTCGGCAATGCGCACGTTCTCGTCCGTCAGATGGTGGAAGCGATAGGCGTCGTCCCACATCAGGCGAAAGTCGGGGGCGGCCGTTGGCATGGCGGCCAGGCGGCGCACCACCTCGTCCGAATACACGGTGCCCGACGGGTTGCTGTACTTGGGCACGCACCACATGCCCTTGATGCTGGCATCGTTCGCCACGAGCCGCTCGACGATGTCCATGTCCGGCCCGTCGTCGTTGAGCGGCACGTTGATCATCTTGATGCCGCGCGCTTCGCAAATCGAAAAATGACGGTCGTAGCCGGGCACCGGGCACAAAAACACCGCTTGCTGGCCGACCCAGGGCTGGCCGCCCGGCACGCCGTTCAAGAGGGCGTACACGATTACATCATGCATCAGCGACAGGCTGGCGCTGCTGTCGACCACCACCTGCGCGGCCGGCACACCGAGCAAGCCGCCGAACAGCGCGCGCGCTTCCGGCAGGCCGACGCCGAGGCCGTAGTTGCGGGCGTCGGTGCCGTCGGCCGCAGTAAAGCCGGGCAGAGCGTCGAGCAAATCGTTGGAGAGGTCGAGTTGTTCCGGGGCCGGTTTGCCGCGTGACATGTCGAGCTTGAGTCCGCGTTGCAGGAACAGGTCGTATTGCGCTTGCGCTGAGTGTGTTGCCGTCGTCATGAGCTTGCTTTCGGTGATGGGATCACCGAAGAGTATAGCGTGAAGGCAAATCGATCGCTGGGGGAGGGGAGAATTCTGGAGAGCGAGCACCAGGTATCTCCTGGTGTCGCCTCTTGCCGGTTGCATCCGGCGTCCGCAAGCGCATCGTTGGCTGGCGGACCGCTTCCGGGGACAGGCGTTTCTTCAACGATTATCTGCTTGCCGCGCCACGCTATCGTTGGTGGCTGCGCCAGATCCTGGGCCCGTTTGTGCAGTCCCGCAGGACCACGGAAACAAGTATAACGCAGTTCTCCGACTTGTGTAGACGACTTCGTGCGTGGGCGGATCTTTTTTACAACATTTTGCTAAATACAATGAAATCAGCCCGCGCCGGGCTCGCCATGCGCGACCGCCGCGGGCGCTTTCGGCTTGCGTTTGAAGCGCGCGGCCAGCTTGGCCAGCATGCCCGTCGCCGGTGCGGCCGGTGCGGCCGGCGCGGCGGCCTCGGCGGGAAGCGCGGCCTTGCGCTTGCGACGGCGCAGCAGGAACCAGACCGCCAGGCCGATCACGATCAGGGCGCCGGCCGCGCCGCCGATCAGCATCCAGGGCAGCTCCTCCCCTTTCTTGGCTGCTGCGGCATTCTTTTTGGCCAGGGCGGCGCGCGACAGGACCGGCGCCGGCGTACTGGCCGCTTCGCTGTGGCTGCTCGGCGCCGCGCCCTTGTTGTCGGTGGCCAGTTGCAGCAGTTTGACCTTTTCTTCCAGTTCAACAATCTTGGCTGTCAGTACGCCGTTCTTGTGATCGAGCGCGGCGCAGAGTTTGATTTGTTCATCGCTGAATGGCTGGGGACAGGAAGCCGGCGCCGATGGCAGCTGCAATACCCGTACCGGGCGCGGCGCCGCCGGAGCGATGACGGCGGGTTCCGCGCGCACGGTTCGCACGGTTCGCGCGGGTGCCGGTGCGGGTGCGGGTGCGGGTAGCGGCGCTGGCGCGGAAACTGGTGGCGGCGGGGCCGGCTGCGGATCCGGGCTCAGCCACAAGGTGGCGGCACGCACTTCGCGCTTGCCGCCTTCGCCCAGCGTCAGGAACAGGTGCACATAATCGCCCTCGACCGGCTTGACCGAGGTTATGTGCAGAAACTGGCGGCCGTCGCGCCGCATCACCGACAGGGTCAGGTTCGACAGCACCGGATGCATGCGCACATTGGCGCCGCGCCACACGTCCGGATCGGCCAGCCGTACCTGGACGCTGGCGCCGGACTCGCCCAGCGAGGTCAGTTCGATGTCGGCCACCAGCGGCTGCCCGCTGTACGAGCGCACCTGGACCTCGCCCAGCTCGGCCGCGTGGACGCAGGCCAGCGCGCCGCCCAGGGCCAGGGCCAGGAACAGGGTAATGCCGGACCGGACCAGCCGGAGGATTCCTGAATGGTGCATATATGGTAATGTTGCTCAGCTAATGATGGCGGACGCAGTGAAATCTGTAGCCCTGCCGTAATTAACGTACGCTGATATAAACTTCTTTAACCCCAGTCCCAAATAAACAGGTAGCTAAATGGAAACAAGAATCGAAAAGGACAGTTTTGGCCCGATCGCGGTGCCGGCACAGCGCTTGTGGGGCGCGCAGACGCAGCGCTCGCTGGAGCACTTCGCCATTTCAAGCGAACGCATGGCGCCCGAGCTGGTGGCCGCGCTGGCCCAGGTCAAGCGCGCCGCCGCCGCCGTCAACCGCTCGCTCGGCCTGCTGCCTGCGGACAAGGCGGACGCCATCGTCAAGGCGGCCGACGAGGTGCTCGACGGGCGCCATCCGGGCGAATTCCCGCTGGTGGTATGGCAGACCGGTTCCGGCACGCAAAGCAATATGAACATGAACGAGGTGCTGGCCAACCGCGCTTCCGAACTCACCGGCGGCGCGCGCGGCGAAGGCCGCCTGCTGCACCCGAACGACCATGTGAACATGGGCCAGTCGTCGAACGATATCTTTCCGACCGCAATGCACGTGGCGGCGGCCCAGGCCGTGGTGCAGTCGCTGCTGCCGGCCCTGGCGCGCCTGCGCGGCACCCTGGAAGTCAAGGCGCGCGACTTCGCCGACATCGTCAAGATCGGCCGCACCCACTTGCAGGATGCCACGCCCTTGACGCTCGGCCAGGAATTCTCGGGCTACGTGGCGCAGCTGGAATACTCGGAACATGCGATCAAGTCCACCCTGCCCGGCCTGCTGCAACTGGCCGCCGGCGGCACGGCGGTCGGCACCGGCTTGAATGCCCACCCCGATTTCGCGGCCCGCATCGCGGCCGAAATCGGTTCGCGCACGGCCATCAGCTTCAAGACCGCGCCCAACAAGTTCGCCGCCCTGGCCGGGCACGACGCGCTGGTCGGCACCCACGGCGCCCTGAAAACCCTGGCCACGGCACTGATGAAAATCGCCAACGACGTGCGCTGGATGGCCTCCGGCCCGCGCTCGGGCCTGGGCGAAATCAGCATTCCCGAAAACGAGCCGGGCAGCTCGATCATGCCGGGCAAGGTCAATCCGACCCAGTGCGAGGCGCTGACCATGCTGTGCTGCCAGGTATTTGGCAATGATGTCGCCATTACCATGGGTGGCGCCTCGGGCAACTTCGAGCTGAACGTGTTCAAGCCGATGATCGCCCACAACTTCCTGCAAAGCGCGCGCCTGCTGGCCGATGGCATGCGTTCCTTCAACGAACACTGCGCCCACGGCATCGAGCCGAACCGCGAACGGATCGGCGAGCTGATGGAGCGCTCGCTGATGCTGGTGACGGCGCTGGCGCCGCACATCGGCTACGACCGCGCGGCCCAGATCGCCAAGAAGGCGCAGCACGAAGGCACCACCCTGAAACAGGCGGCGCTGGCGCTCGGTTTTGTCACAGAACAACAGTTCCAGGACTGGATCGTGCCGCTCGACATGACCCGGCCCGGACTGTGATGGCGGCGCGGCGCGTGGGACGTTGACGCGCCGCGCCGATCCCGCCACACTGCGGTTCTTACATACTTTTTTAGGACGAGCAGGAATGCAGAAAGTCACTTTTGACCTGGCAGGCGAGTTCGTCGAACTGAACCAGTTACTCAAATTGTCGGGCCTGTGCGACAGCGGCGGCGCCGGCAAGAACCTGGTCGCCACGGGCGTGGTATCGGTCGACGGCAAGAAGGAATTGCGCAAGACCGCCAAGATCCGCGATGGCCAGGTGGTCGGCATCGGCGACATCCGCATCAGCGTCCGCAGCCATGGGACGGATGGCGCCTGATTGCGCTGGCGCAGAATAAACACCTTGTAATCGGGCAATATTAGAAATATGCTGAGCAGAGACAAGCTGCGGCGCGGAGCTGATTGCGACGCGACAAACACGAAAACTCTTGCTTTGTTTATATTCTTAGACGTGATTAACCGATTCAAGGTGGCCGCCATGGATAACCCTGAAGAAAACCAGCAAACCCAAGACCGACTGATCGGCGACCTGCGTCTCGTGATCGAAAATGCGGAGGAATTGCTGAAGAACACGGATCAGTACACCAGCGTGTTATACCGCAGTGCCCGCGCCAAGCTGGCGCTGGCACTGAACGCGGCCACCGAAGAACTCGCCAGGTTCGAGGATGAGCAGCTCGGGCGCATGATCGAAGCAAGCCATGCCGCCAACGCCGACCACGCCGATCTGTCCGGCGAAGCGCGCATCATGCGCGCCTTCCAATAAGCACGGCAGCGGCGCCTGTTCCCTACGCCGCTGGTTCCGCCCGCCGCTGCGCCTGCTGCGCGCGGCTACAAATACGCCGTGGTCCACCCGTCGAACAACTGTTGCTTGTGATCGAGCCGCCAGGCGCTGCCCTTTTTCAGCAGCAGGAAGCGGCTTTGCTGACCCGAATGGTCCCTGGCATAGACGCACGCCTTGCGCGTCGACAGCCATTCCACGTCGAGCAAGGTGTGCCGCTGGTATTCGGGCGGGCTGCTGAAGCTGAGCGCGTGCGGACGGCCGAATGTGCGCTCCTTTGGCGTGCAGAAACGATCGAAGATGGCGGCGCAGGCCGGCTGGCGCCACTCCTCCGTGTCCGGCGTTTCCTTGAGATCGAGCGCGAGCTGGGTTTCCCAGGCGCTGATCGCCTCCCAGAAGCCATGCAGCACGTCCAGCAACGCCTGCGCTTCGCCGGCCGCCGGCACGAAACCGGGCGGGGTGCGGCTGGCGAGGCGGCGCTGTTCGCGCAGGAAAGCGTCGGCCAGGTCCGGCCCGAACGCCTTGTCGATGCCGGGCCGCACGGTTGGATGGATTGCCAGCGCAAGCATGCCATCGGGCGTGAGCGCACTGCCCTGCAGGTCCACGTGGGACAGGCGCGGGATGGCGGCAATGTGGCGCACGCAGGCGTCGTCGGCCTTGGTGCAGCGCAGCGACAGGTGACGCAAGCTGGCATGCCCGGCAAACGCTGCCAGGCCCGAGCCGGTGATGCCGGTATGGTCGAGGACCAGCCAGTTCAGGGCGGGAACGCGGGCGATCGCGGGCAGCGCGGCGTCGGTCACGGCGCTGGCGGCTAGCCACAGGCGTTCCAGCTTGGGCAGCGCGCACAGGGCTTGCACGGCGTCGTCGCCGATCGCGCAACCGGTGAAGGTCAGGCCGCGAATCGAGGGCTTGCTGAGCAGGAAGGCAATATCCTCGGCGCTGAAGGAGCGCTCCTTGAAGTCAAGAAAACGCGGGCGCGCGGGGACGTCCAGCATGCCCGCCTCAGGCGCAGGCAATATTCGAGGCGCGTTCCCGCTCCCACGCTTCTTGCCAGGTGATGGCGCCCGGCTGGTCGAACCAGCCGTGAAGATAGGCCGCAATCTCGGCCGCTTGCGGTACCGGCGAGCTTGCCAGGAACGCCAGGGTCTGGTCCAGCCCGGCACCGACAAAATACTCGGCGCCCATGGAACTTCCCACATCCATATTGATGTACTTGGCTTCCCATAAGGCCAGGGTATCGCGCGCATCGCCCACACGGTAGAGCAGGAAGGCGCACTGGTAGATGCCTTCGTAGTAATTCATGTCGTCCTGCACGATTTCTTCGGATATCCAGGTGCGGAACTTCACTTCTTCCGCCAGCATCTGGGTCAGCAAGACGTGGAACGGCGCCGCTGGCTCATCGACCAGGCGCTTGTAGATCGCGCGCCGCGCTTCCGGGGAGAGCAGCACGGTCCCCACCACGGTGGTCACGGTATTGCCATTGCTCAGGTATTCGTCGATTGCTTGATCAGCGCTCATGGACATGGATAAAATCGATATAAAGGATGATTATAGCTTGAGTAAAACGCAAGCCTTCCGGCGTGCGCACGGGCGCGGGAAAAATCCGCCCGTTCCGCACAGCGGGAAAGCGGCCGCTTCAGCCCGGCGGCGCCAGCAGGATGCCCAGCGCGACCCACTGCGCCAGATGCGCGCCGATGTCGAACTGCTCATCGAGGGCGAAGGCGGCGTCGAGCGCCTCGCCCATTGTATAGCCGCCCGCCAGCGCGGCGAGCGCGCCAGCGTGCGCCGGGGTCAGCGCCACCAGTTCGGTCTTCCAGCGCGGGCGTGCCACCAGAGCTGCGCTGGGGTAATTCATGGCTGAAGGAAAATCGACGCCGCTGTCCGGCTGGTGCGCCTGCCACAGCGGCACCACCGCCCAGCTTGACGCGATCAGGCTGCAAGCCGGATGGAGCGTGTAGCGCGCATCCTCGAAGGCTTCGGGGCTCAGGGTCGCCAGGGCGGCGGCGCCGATGGGGTCGGCGTCCGGCGCGTAATGGGCGCGGTGCAAGGCCCATTCGAGGCGCGCCATGTCGGGCAGGTAAGGATAATCGGCGATGTGGGGAAAACCGTCCAGGAAGCGGGCGAATCCGGCGCCGAAGCGGTTCAGGTCGGCGTCGAGCGAGGGCTGGGCCATGCCGTACGCGCGCGTGAGTCCGCCGAAAAATTCCTCGCCGACCAACTGGCGCAGCACTGGACAGGCCGCCGCCAGGGTTTTGTTCCAGGTCACCGTCAGGTTGCCGCGATACAGGCCGAAGCGGTGGGCATTGGCCTCGCCCTTGAACTGCGCCAGCGCGGCGCCCTCCCCGGCGCGGTCGAACAGGGCCGCCGCGAAGCGCTGCTGGGTGCCAGCCAGGGCGTCCGAGGCCAGCGGGCGGGCGGGCCGGCCGCGCCAGGGGTTGGCGGCGTGCGGCAGCGGATAAGCGCTGGCGATGTCCTGCGCGCGGCGCGCCTCGCCCAGCAGCACCTCGAGCGCGGGCACGTCGGTATCCCATTCGACCAGGGTCGGCAAGCGTCCGAAACGCGCCAGCGCCGCCTGGTACAGCGTCCAGACCGGCTCGGCCACCACGTCGCCATGGTGGTCGATCACGGCCTGCGGCGTCACCAAGTGGCCGGCCAGGTGGATTTCACCCACGCTGCCGGGGGCGATGGCCGCGATCGCCGCCAGCGCATCTTCGCCGTGGTTGCACTGGTTGACGTAGAGATTGTTCACATCGAGCAGCAGCGCGCAGCCTGTACGGCTGGCCAGCTCGGCCATGAATTCTGCCTCGCTCATCGCATCGTCGTGAAAACGCACGTAAGTGGAGACATTTTCCAGCAAAATACGCCGATGCAGGCGATCCTGCACTTGCTCGACACGCTGGCACAGCAGGTCGAGCGCGGTCTGGGTAAGCGGCATCGGCAGCAGGTCGTTGAGCTGGCGGTCGGCCACGGCGCCCCAGCACAGGTGCTCGGACACGAGCATGGGCTCGACCCGTTCGACCAGGGCGCAGACGCGTTCAAGATGGGAAGCTGAAAAACCGCGCGCCGAGCCCAGTCCAAGCCCGACGCCGTGCAGGCTGATGGGATAATCGCGGCGCAGTTCGCGCAGCACATGCCAGTCCCAGCCCGCGCGGTCGAGAAAGTTCTCGGTATGCACCTCCAGCCAGCCGACCGCCGGACGCTGTTCGAGAAACTGACGGTAATGCGGGGCGCGCAAGCCGACGCCGGTGCCCGGCGCGGCGGGACCGGATGGAAGAGCGGCCGGTAAGTCCCCGCCTGTCACGACTTACTTGCCGGAAAGCTTGCCGCCGGCTTTTTCGCAAGTGCCCTTGGCCACGTATTTCCACTCTTCCGGGGCTTTGTCGACACTGGCCTGGCCCGAGCAGGAATGCGAGCCGTTGGCGCTGGCACAATCGTTCTGGCCGGCCTTGGCGATGCCGTAGCACTTCTCTTTCTCAGCCTTGTCGACCGGATCGTGCGCGGCCGCGCCGTTGGATACCGCGTACACGCCGGCAAGGGCGGCGGCGATCAGGGCTTGACGTTTGTTCATCGTAAATCTCCTTGGAAATGGTGAAGTGAACCAGGAATTGCCAGGTCGGAGGCGATTGTAAAGCCCAGCCGCCCGATTACCCGGCGCGCTTTTCAGTTCCTTACAACTTTCCCCCTGACGCCGGCAATTTTAACGTAAAAAAAACCCGGCGCCTCCTTTGACGGGAGGACTCCGGGCGATGCACGGCCAGTCCAGGCAGCGGCGCCCTCGCGGGCACGGGCGCACTCAGGCGGTCGTATTGATGGTATTGCCGAGATTCGATGGCAAGCGCTGGGGCGTCGGCAGCGCGTCGATCAGCTGGGCGGCGACCTGGCCTTGCATCTGTTGCGCTTTTTTCAAGACGGCGTAGCCGACTTCCTGCTTGATGCCTGTCTCGGCCATGCTGCTTGACAGTGAGGCGATTCCTGAAACATCCATGAGAGTTCTCCCGTGTTAATGGCTATCACGAATGGTAACGGCCGCACTGGCCAGGACTTTAGGCTTGCGGCGAATTAATTCTGTCCTTGAGCCAGGCCAGCACCGCCGCCGGCGCGTTCAGGTCGAGCCAAGTCACATCATCGGGCAGATCATCGGGCCGCGGCCCATCCGATGCCACGGCGACAATATGCGGATCGTTCGGATACAGCGCCGGATGGCCGAGCGAGGGCCGCTGCACTTCCAGCTTGGGAATGGCTTCCCATTTATAGCCTTCGACCAGGGTCAGGTCGGCCTGGCCCAGCAGCGCCAGCTGTTCAGCCAGGGTCGGTTCGGGTTCGCCGCGCAGTTCGCGGATGACGGCCACGCGAAACGGCGAGGCGATCATCACCTGCGCCGCCCCGGCCGTGCGCAGGCGCGCGCTATCCTTGTGGGGCGGTTCGAGCATCACGTCGTGGTGGCTGTGCTTGACGACATTGATGCGCAGGCCGTCGGCCGCCAGCTGGCGGACCAGCACTTCCAGCAAGGTCGTTTTGCCGCTGCCCGACCAGCCGATCACACCAAGTAGATTGTGCATGCGCGGCCTTTCCGCCGTAAAGTGAGTCCGCCATTATACAAAGGCATCAATACGGATGGCGGTAGCGCTCGCCCTTGTATTTCATGACAGCCGCCTTGGGCAACAACTTTTCAAGAACCAGGCCGGGCGCCACTTCCTCGCCTTCGCGCCGCAGTACCTTGTCGATGAGCAAGAGCCGGTCGGCCGGATTCTTCGAGTAAATGTAGCCGCCGACCGCGATCGCTGGAATTTCGTGCTGCAAGGCTTCGGGCAGCTCGCGCAGGGTGCGCAGTTTCTCGTCGGGCGCTGTCGGCGCCGTGTCGGCCTTGGCCAGCTCGGTTTTCACGGCTGCGGGCATGGCTGGCTCGGGCTTCTTGACGCGCTCGGGCTTGGCGGCAGGCTCCGCCACGGCGACCTTGACCGGTTCAGGCTTGCGCGGCGGCGCTTCCGCCACCGCCACGGGCACCGGTTCGGGAGCCGGAGCCGGCGCGGGAGCCGGAGCGGGCGCAGAAGCAGCAGGCACGGGCGCGGGCGCGGCGGCCTGCACCACGGGCGCCGGTGTGGCCGGCTGGCGCCAGACAACCATGGCGGCGGCTGCGGCGCCCAAGGCCAGCAGCGCCAGCCCGATCACCAGCGGCCTGGCGCCGTTGCCCTCGCGCTCAATTTCGCCGGCATGGAGCGGCACCGCATGGATGGTCGGCGCGCTGCCAAGCTGGCGCTCGGCCTGGGCTTTTTTAAGTGCTTCGAGAATATACGACATCTTATGGTTTCCCCGTTGCGGCGGCGGCCAGCAGGCGCGGCTCGGCCACGCCGGTCAGCTGGTTCAGGCGCATGTAGGTGCGCGGACCGGCCACGCCGTCCGCCTTGAGGTTCTGCCGGGTCTGGAAGGTGCGCAGCAATTCCACCGTCTGGCCGCTCAGCGGCCGGTCGGCCGCGGGCGGCACCAGCCCGTTGATCTTGGCCAGGCGCGAAGCAATCCAGTCGACGTCGGCGCCCTGCTCGCCGGTGCTGACCTGGTCGCGGTAGTAGCGCGGCATCACCCACAGGGTCACGAAGCTGCCGTCCGAACGGGTGGCGAGCGCGCCGATGTCGATCTTCTGCTGCTTGCCATCGACATCCAGGCGCGCGTGGGAATCGTCCATGCCGGTCAGTAGCGCGTAGCTCACCTGCGCGCCGTCGCGCAGGGTGAGGATGGCCGGACGGTCGAGCAGGCGCAATTCGTACAGCCCGCCCTTGCCCTGATGGCAGCGCAGGTTCAGTTTCAAGGCCTCCTCGCAGGTGGCGCCGGCCGCCAGGGCCACGCCCCACAGCGCCGCCAGGGCGCGCAGCGCCGGCGCCTCGCTGGCGTGCGCCAGCGGCGCAACGGCAACCCGTGGCGCGGGCGCCGCCTGCACCGCGCGCGATTGCGGCGCGGCGGCCAGCACCGTGGCCGCCAGCGCCGCCGGGGCGGCCGCCTGCGGCTCGACCGAGGCGGGCGGACGCATCTGCCACGCGGCGGCCGCGCTGAGCACGGCCCCGGCCAGCACCCCGGCCGCGATGACCGGCCAGCGCTTTTTCGGCGCGGGCGGCTTGGCGCCGCCGGAAAACACTTCGCTGCCGGCGCGG
This sequence comes from Massilia sp. DJPM01, assembly GCF_030348125.1. Classification (NCBI taxonomy): domain Bacteria; kingdom Pseudomonadati; phylum Pseudomonadota; class Betaproteobacteria; order Burkholderiales; family Oxalobacteraceae; genus Massilia; species Massilia sp. DJPM01. The sequence continues at coordinate 16,665 of NZ_JAQOZV010000053.1, read as the reverse complement.
CGCAGGATAAGGCGCGTCACTTCGCGGCTGTTTTCGACGTAGGCGCCCAGCAGCGCGCGGTCGCACAGCAGGTTGATGCGGCGCGGCACGCCCTGGGATAAATGGAAAACCTGCGGCATCACCGAACGCGGGAAGGGCCGCGAGGAACCGCCGCCCGCCACCGCCAGCCGGTGCGCGATGTAGCTGGCGGTTTCCGCTTCCGTGAGGGAACCCAGGTGATAGCGCGCGATCACGCGCTGGGCCAGCTGTTCGAGTTCGGGCCGGGCCAGGATCGCGCGCAGCTCCGGCTGGCCGATCAGGATGATCTGCAGCAGCTTGCGCTCGCTCGTTTCCAGGTTGGTCAGCAGGCGCAGCTGTTCGAGCACGTCGGCCGACAGGTTCTGGGCCTCGTCGATGATCAGCACATTGTTCTTGCCCTGCGCGTGACTGGCCAGCAGGTAGCGGTTGATGGCGTCGACATAGCTCTTGACGCTGACCGCCCCAGCCGGCGCCGGCGGCAGGTCGATGCGGAATTCATCGCAGATCGACAGCAGCAGCTCTTCCACCGTCAGCTTGGGATTGAAGATGTAGGCCAGGCGGCAATCGGCCGGAATCTGCTCGATGAAGCAGCGGCACACGGTGGTCTTGCCGGCACCGATTTCGCCGGTCAGCAGCACGAAGCCGCCGCCGCTGCCGACGCCATACAGCAGGTGCGCCAGCGCTTCGCGGTGGCGCTCGCTCATGTACAGGTAGCGCGGGTCGGGGGCGATCGAGAACGGTGATTGCTTCAGGCTGAAGAATTGCTTATACATGGATTCCCTGGAAGTGCATCACCGCTGGCGGCCGACGGGTAGCGGCTTGTATTTGGCGCAGTAAATCTTGGATTTGGTCTTGAAGTAGACGATCTTGCTGCCGGGATTGGACGCGCGCACCGGATAAGCCGAGTTGTCCATCGACAGATGACGCACGCCCACGGCGTTGCGGATCGATTCTTCGAGCTTGTCGGGCGTGGTGTCGGCCACGGCGGCCACGAACACCAGTTCGCTGGTATCGTCGCTGATCATGATGTCGGTCACCGTCGCGCCCCACAAGGTGGCGTCGGCCTTGAACCAGTAGGCGCCGCCCTCGTGCTTGTACGACGGGCCGAAGGCGCTCACCAGGTAATCGTGGAAGTAGGCATTGTCGAGATGGCTGCGGCACAGGATGGCGCTGCCGATGACGGGGCCGAAGGTCGACGGCGCGGCCAAGGCGGGGGCGGAAGAAGGCAGGAGCGCCAGAAAGGCCAGCGAGGCCAGCGAGGCCAGCGAGGCCGGGGCGCAGCTTCGCGCCAGCAGTGCGCGCATGCGCCCTGCCAGCGGGAAAACCTGTTCCGAAGCCATCGCCAGGCGCATCCAAGCTCCCTTGGCCCGCGTGCTTACTGACGCGCGCGCTCTTCCTTCTTGACCTTCTTTTGTTCCTTTTTCTCTTTCACGGACTTGGCCGGCTCTTTTTTCGATTCTTTCTTACTGTCTTGCGCTTTACTCATTGTGAACTCCTGATAACGATTCTATAGCTTGGACAGCCAATTGCGGTTCGCAGCGATTTTTTGCTTGGCAGCGGCGGGCAGCAGCTCGAAACAGCCGGGATACTGCTTGAGCGCATGCTCACGAATTTCCTTCTGCAAACCGTTGATAATAAACACATATACGATGGCACCGTCGTCGTTCTGTCGCGTGCCCATATAGCGGATCATTATTCCTCCTTTGTATTCCGTGAGCGGAGCGAATAAACCTCGGTTGTTCTCACATCGTCACATTATGACACTGCCCGGCGCAATTTCGCTACCCGGGGCAAAGTTAGCGCACGAAAAAAAGCCCGCACGGAGCGGGCTTTCGAGGTGGACAGCACGTGCCCGTCAAACATCTTGTTTTTGTAAAATTTGCCAGAAAGCACATTACACATGCCACTCTGGAATCACTAAATTCCGACTAGAAATATAGCACACGATGTCGACCTGTCATGAACAAAATGTCAGCCAGTGTGGCAAGAAAGAAACGACTCAAGCGCCTTACATGTGCGCGAGCCAGGGATCGCTTTCCGGACGCGGAAACTGGGCCGTCATGAAATCGACAAAACTGCGCACCTTGTACGACAGCAGGCGCCGGCTCGGATAGACCAGCGACAGCGACATCTGGCCCAGGTGGTGGCCCTTGAGCAGTTGCACCAGCCGTCCGCTGCTCAGGTCGTCTTCGAGCGTCAGCGAGGAGCGCACCATGATCCCCATGCCGGCGATGGCCGCCTGGCGCAGCACCGAGACATCGTTCGACACCATGCGCGCGCTGATCGGCACGTCGACCTGCTTGTTGTCCCACTTCACGGGCCAGCTGTGGCGCAGCTGCTCGAAGGCGAAATTGAGGCAATCGTGGGACGAGACGTCGATCGGCGTGAGCGGCTCGCCGCGCCGGGCGATGTAGTCGGGCGAGGCGCACAGCACCACGCTCGACGTGGCCAGGCGGCGCGCGATCAGGCTCGCATCGAATTTTTGCAAGCCCATGAAAATGCCGACGTCGAAACCTTCCTCGACGATATCGACCGAATGATCGGACAGGCTGACGTCGAGCACCACGTCCGGCACGGTGGCCGCATACAGCGGCAGCAGCCTGGCCAGCTGGTACTGGCCGAAGCCGGGATGGCAGTAAATGCGCAGCGTGCCGCTGGCCTTGCGCGCCGACGAGGAGGCGATGGCGTCGGCATCGTCGATATCGGCCAGGATCTGGCGCACGCGCTCCAGGTATTGCTTGCCGGTTTCGGTGAGCGAGAGCTTGCGCGTGGTGCGGTTGAGCAAGCGCGTACCGAGATGGGCTTCGAGGTCCGCGATATTGCGCGTGACGACCGTGTTCGACATATCCATCGCCTGCGCCGCGCGGGCAAAGCTGCCCTGCTCGACGACCTTGGCGAACACGCGCATCGATTGAAGCCTGTCCATATCGGATTATCCCATTTAGCGCAACGTTGCATTGCGATTATTCGCCTTTTTTGCGGATGGCGCAACGTATAGACTGCTTCACATGGACGAGCAAACGCAAACAGGCAACTCGTCAACGCCGCAAGCGAGCGACGTTCACCTCATTACTGGAGAAACACCATGAAATCATTGTCCTTCGTTGCTGCTGTTGCCCTGTTTGTTGCTGGTTCCGCTGTTGCTGGTTCCGCTGTTGCTGCCGACGCAGCCGTGGCGAATGCCAGCGTGAGCGCGGCCGCAAGCAGCATCAGCGCCACCCGCCTGAATGTGCCGGAACTGAGCGCCCCAGCGAGCCGCACCCGCGCTGAAGTACGCGCCGAGGCGCTTGAGGCCGCCAAGAATGCGAAGCCGACGCTGGCTAATCAGTTGGACATGTCCAAAAACTAAGCTTGATTATTGCGAATTCCGCAATTGCGCATTGCGTCATTCGGCCTTTTTCGGATTAATCAGACGTAATACACTGACCTTAATCAAAGAGCACCGCTCTTGCCGCCGCAGACAATCGCGACGTTGAACTAATACTGGAGAAATATTATGAACGCATCGAAATTGTTTACCGCCGTAGCAGCCCTGGTCCTGGCCGGTTCCGCCTTTGCCGCCGACGCCCCGGCCGCCAGCACCGCCGTATCGGCCGCCGCATCGAGCCTGAGCGTGCCAGCCGTGACCATCAACCAGTCGCGCAGCCGCAGCGATGTCAGCGCCGAAGCCGTCGAATTCGTCAAGAACTACAAGACCGCTTTCGCCGTCCAGCTGGAACAGTACAAGAACTAATTGCGCCGGTCCGCCCCGGACCGTTCGCCCGCAGCACAGTTCAAACCGGAAAACCCGACGCCTCCTCGGGTTTTCCGACCTCCTCGCCCTACCCCCTCCTCCCGACCGTTCAAGCCGCCGATTCGACCATCTGTCGATTTTCGCTCGCGCGCCCGCGCACCCGGCCGTATTGTTCATGCTCCGAACCCAACGCCGCCCAGCGGCAGACCCGCCATGACGACCTACCTCAAGCAAGCCACCTTCGCCACCCTGCTGTGCGCCGCCGCGGCCAGCCAGGCCCAGGCCACCTCCGACGTGCGCAAGCTCGCACCTTTCCACGCGATCGAACTGTCCGGTCCTTATAAAGTGGTGATCACCGCCCAGGGCACGCAAGCGCTCGAACTGTCGGGCCAGCGCAAGGAACTGGAGCGCATCGAAACCATCGTCAAGGGCGATACCCTGATCGTGCGCCCGCGTTCGCGCACCGGCTTCAACATCAGCTTCGGCGACGACGAGCGCACCACCATCACCATCGCCGCGCCGGGCCTGCGCAGCCTGGCCAATGCGGGCAGCGCCGACGTGTCCCTGAGCCAGGTCGAAGGCGAGCAGTTCGCGCTGAACCTGAGCGGCTCGGGCGACGTGGACGTGTACCAGCTCAAAACCGGCAAGCTGCAACTGACGATGAAAGGCTCCGGCGACGTCCACCTGGCCGGCGCCGCGCGCACCTTGCAGGTCGACGCGCACGGCTCGGGCGAGCTCGAAGCCTGCGGCCTGGCGGTCGAACGCAGCAGCGCCGTGCTGCGCGGTTCGGGCGAAGCGTGCGTCCCCGGCGGCACAGGGCAATTCCACGGTGAAGTGCACGGCTCGGGCGAACTGACGGTCAGGCAGCTGCGGGCCGACAAGGCACGGCTGGTGGTCACCGGTTCCGGCGAGATCCAGATCGACGGCACGGTCGGCAGCTTGAGCGCGGAGCTGAACGGCTCGGGCAGCGTGGAGGGCGAAAACCTGGAGGCGCAACAGGCCAGCGTGACCGTGCGTGGCTCCGGCACGGCCGAAGTGCGGGTCAAACCGACCGCTGCGGCCAGCGCAACTGGTGCACTACGACCGCAAAGGCGCCAGCACGACGCGCAACTGAGTGCTCCGGCGGGCAAGATTGCCGGCGCCGGGATACCTGTAGCTTGAAAAAAAGTGATTAGCGGATGTCGATTCCGGACATCGCCGCTCGTCGTCAAGGCAAGAGAGCTTCATCGTGCAGCTCTCACCAACCGACGAGAACGCCATGCGAAAGCTGACATCCCACCTTTTTATCTCGCTCGACGGCGTCGTCGAAGCGCCTGATACCTTCGTCCGTCCGAACTTGTACGCCGACTTTGACGAGTTCACGCGCGACACGGTCGCCGGACAAGACGCCATTCTGCTCGGCCGGAAGACATATCAGGAATGGTCGCAATGCTGGCCGGATTCGACGATTGAGCCATTTGCATCCTTCATTAACAACAACCCGAAGTTTGTCGTCAGCCGCACGTTGCGCAATGTGGAGTGGAAGCAGTCAACGCTGCTCGATGGCGACCTTGCGGCTGCCGTTGGCGAACTCAAGGCGCAAACGGGCAAGACGATCGGCGTACACGGCAGCATCAGCCTGGTCCAATCATTGCTGCTCGCTGGCCTGTTGGATGAACTGCATTTTCTTCTTTGTCCCGTCATGGCGGGACACGGACGCCGCCTGCTTGACAACCAGGGCGATCCAGTACAACTGGACCTGAAGCACTCCCGTGCAACCCCTGCAGGGCTCCACTATCTGGTATACACACCAAGGCCATCGACGTGAGCGGGGCGCGCACTCGACTTACCTGACAATGCCTTATGAATACGCGCAGAGCGCGGAAAAACCTGCCTTGCGGGCCGTTCCGTCCGCCCCCATCAGCGATCGGCCGCCAGGGCGTACAGGCGCCGGGCAACAAAGCCGCACGCCCGCACCACCACACTCCCCATACCAAATTGGCACTAAACCAGAGCCAGATTAATACCATTACCCCTGCCTAATAAAATATTTAAAAACAATGACTTACGACGATATCGAGGCCCGGGGACGCAAGGCCAATTCAGTATTTTATAATACCACTTAAATACCTGTTGACAAGGTGGTTGGGCGATCATATAGTGCCCACACCTTCCCCACTTCAGAACCCGGACAACAACACACATGATCGAATATCTCATCGGCGTCGATGGCGGTGGAACCGGTACCAGGGTGCGCCTGGCGCGCGCCGACGGCAGCCAGTTGGCACAAGGCCAGGGCGGCCCGTCCGGCCTCTCGCTCGGCATCGCGCAGGCATGGAACTCGGTCGCCGAGGCGCTCGCCTCGGCCTTCGGCGCGGCCGGCATTGCGCAGCCGGCCAACGCCAGCATCGCCATCGGCCTGGGCCTGGCCGGCGTGCACAATCCGCTGTGGACCGAACAATTTCTGGCCGCCGATCCCGGCTTCGGCACCATCCGCCTTGAGAACGACGGCTTCACCACGCTGATGGGCGCGCACGGCGGCAAACCGGGCACCATCGTCGCCATCGGCACCGGCAGCGTGGGCCAGGCCTTGCTGGCCGATGGCAGCCAGCGCGAAGTGGGCGGCTGGGGCTTCCCGACCGGCGACGAAGCCGGCGGCGGCTGGATCGGCCTGCGCGCCATCGCCCACATTGAAAAAGTCATTGACGGGCGCGCGCCGCACAGCACCTTTGCGCAAGCGGTGATCGATGCCTGCGGCGGCGAACGCAATGCGATCCAGGTCTGGATCGGCCGCGCCACCCAGACCGCTTTTGCCTCGCTCGCACCGCTGGTGGTGGCCCATGCCGACACCTGCGACACCGCGCGTGCCATCCTGGCCGACGCCGGGGGCGAAGTGGCATTGATGGCGCACGCGCTCGACCCATCCGGCCAACTGCCGCTGGCACTGTGCGGCGGCCTTGGCGTGCCGCTGCGCGCCTACCTGCCGCCAGACCTTCTGGCACGCAGCGTTGCTCCGCTGGGCGACTCCGCCAGCGGCGCGCTGCGCATGATCGAACTCCACGTGAGAGGACACTAACCATGCTTGCGCAGCTCAGCGATTTCAAGCCCGACGCCGACAGCGTCACCCCGCTCTACATGCAACTGGCGAACAAGCTATCGGCCGGCATCACCAGCGGCGACTGGCGCGCCAACGAAGCGCTGCCGTCCGAGCGCATGCTTTCCGACGTGCTCGACATCTCGCGCGTCACCGCGCGCAAAGCCATCGACATGCTGTGCGAGCGTGGCATGCTGACGCGCCGGCGCGGTTCCGGCACCTACATCACGCCGAAGCTGGAACAGCCGCTCTCGCGCCTGACCAGCTTTTCGGAAGAATTGAGCCAGCGCGGTTTCACCGCCGGCTCGCGCTGGCTGGAACGCGAAATCGGCGTGGCGGCCCCGCTCGAACTGCTCTCGCTCGGCCTGTCGCCCAACATGCCGGTGGCGCGCCTGCGCCGCCTGCGCACCGCCGACGACGTGGTGATGGCGATCGAAACGACCACCATCCCGGCCATCCACATGCCCGACCCGCACGGCGTGACCGATTCGCTGTACGGCTACCTTGAGGCGCGCGGCGCGATTCCGATGCGCGCGCTGCAGCATATCCGCGCCGTCAACGCCAATGCGGAGCAGGCGCGCCTGGCCGGCCTGGCCCCGGGGGCGGCAATGCTGCACATTACCCGTGTGAGTTACCTGGACAGCGGCGCGGCGGTGGAACTGACCCACTCGTTCTGCCGCAGTGATTATTATGAATTCGTAGCGGAGTCGCGCCGATGAGCGATGCAATCAAAGGCAACATCCTGACCACCAGCGGCTGGATCAACGGTGCAATCAGCTTCGGCGAACGCGTGACGGGCTTCCAAGGCGGCGCGATCGATCCATCGGTCAACGGCGACGACTACGTCATCCCCGGCTTCATCGACCTGCACGTGCACGGCGGTGGCGGCAAGGACATCATGGAGGCCGGCGACGCGCCCCACGTGATCGCCGCCATGCACGCCAGGCACGGCACCACCTGCCTGCTGGCCACCACCATGACGGCGCCGCCGCACGAGATCACGCGTGCCCTCAAGGCCATCGGCGCAGCCTGTGCCGACCGTCGGCCGGGCGCGGCGCGCATCCTCGGCGTGCACCTGGAAGGCCCGTACATCAACTCCGGCAAGCTGGGAGCGCAACCGAACTACGCGCGTGCCGCCACCCTGGCCGAAGTGCAGCAGCTGGGCACCTACGCGCCGATGCGCCTCATTACCGTGGCTCCGGAAATCGCCGGCCACCTGAACCTGGTGCGCGAACTGAGTAACGCCGGCATCCGCGTGCAGATCGGACACACGCTCGGCTCGTACGAGGATGGCGTGGCGGCGCTGGAGCACGGCGCAGCCGGTTTTACGCACCTGTTCAACGCCATGAGCGGCCTGCATCACCGCGAGCCGGGCATGGTCGGCGCGGCGCTGGCGCATGCGCAGTACGCCGAACTGATTCCCGACCTGCTGCACGTGCACCCGGGCGCGATCAAGGTGGCGCTGCGCGCAATTCCGCACCTGTACTGCGTTACCGATTCCACCGCCGCCACCGGCATGCCTGATGGCGACTACAAGCTTGGCCGCCACAGCGTGCAGAAATGCATGGGCGGCGTGCGCCTGCCCGACGGCACCCTGGCCGGCAGCACGCTGACCATGGACCAGGCGCTGCGCAACCTGGTCAGCCTGGGCCTGTCGCTGGAAGATGCCTCGCACCGGGTGTCGACCTACGCCGCCGACTACCTCGGCGAAACCGAACGCGGACGCCTGGCACCAGGCACCTTTGCCGACATGGTGGTCCTGGACCGCGATTTGAAAATCAAAGCTGTCTATATCGAAGGAGAAAAGTGTGACCTCACTGATGCTTAAAGAAGCCCTGTCCGCCGCCGACTGCGTCGCCCTGCAACTGGAAAACGACGTCGAACGCTACGCGGAACTGGGCCGCAAGCTGAGGACCACCACCTTCAACACCGCGCTGACGGTGGCGCGCGGCAGCTCCGACCACGCCGCCAATTACTGCGCCTACCTGATCATGGCGCGCATGGGGCGCATCGTCGCTTCGCTGCCGATGTCACTGGTGACCTTGTACAAGTCGCCGCTGGTCACGCGCGACACGCTCACCATCGCCATTTCGCAATCGGGCCAGAGCCCGGACGTGGTGGAACCGATCCGCTATTTCCGCGACGGCGGCGCCACCACCATCGCGCTGGTCAACGATATCGATTCGCCGCTGGCCGCCGCTGCCGAATGGGCAATGCCGCTGCGCGCCGGTAAGGAGCAGAGCGTGGCCGCCACCAAGAGCTTCATCACCAGTCTCGTGGCCGGTGCGCGCCTGGTGGCGCAGTGGCAGAACGACCCGGAACTGACCGAAGGCCTGGCCGCCCTGCCCGAGGCGCTGCGCAGCGCCGCCCAGGTGGACTGGTCGCCGGCGCTGGAGGTGCTCACCCCGGCCCGCAACATCATGGTGGTCGGACGCGGCATCAGTTTTCCGATTGCGCTCGAATCGGCGCTCAAGTTCAAGGAAACCTCGGCCCTGCAGGCGGAAGCGTTCAGCGGCGCCGAAATCAAGCACGGCCCGATGGCCTTGATCGAAGATGGCTATCCGCTGCTGATTTTCGCAACGCGCGGACCGACCCAGGCCGGCCTGATTGCGCTGGCGGCCGAAATGCGTACCCGCGGCGCGCGCGTGCTGCTGGCGGCGCCAAGCGACGTGCCTGAACGCGACCTGACCCTGCCGACCGCCGCCACCCCGGACCTGGACCCGATCGTCGCCGTGCAAGCGTTCTATGTGATGGCGGCGCACCTGTCGAAAGCGCGCGGCATGGACCCGGACCGCCCGCGCCACCTCAGCAAAGTCACCAAGACCAACTGACGCGCGCCCGCCATCAATGAAGATAAAGACACTGCTGACGGCATTGATGGCAACGGGACTGGCAGCTTCCGCAGCCGCCGCCGACACGAAAATCGAATTCTGGACCTTCAGCATGAAGCCCAAGTTCACGCCGTTTTTCGAATCGGTGGCGCGCAATTACGAGGCTGCCAATCCGGGCGTGAAGATCGAGTGGATCGATTTTCCGTGGGACGTGATCCAGACCAAGCTGGTCACGCGCATCGTGGCCGGCACGCCGCCGGCGCTGGTCAACCTGAACGTGCCCTGGGCCGACGAATATGCGCGCGACGAACTGCTCACGCCCATCGACGCCCTGCTCGGCGCATCCAAGGCCAGCTACATCCCGAGCACCCTGGAAGACCTGCGCTTCAAGGGCAAGACCTACGGCTTCCCGATGTACAGCAACGTCGCCGTGATCGCCTACAACCAGAACATCTTCAAGGATGCGGGCTTAACAAGCGGTCCGAACAGCTTCGACGAGCAGCTTGCGTTCGCACGCCAGATCGCCGCGCGCACCGGCAAGGCCGGCATCGCCCCGGCGCTGTCGAAAATCGATGGCCTGTTCATGTGGCAGGGCCTGGCCGTCATCAAGGATGGCAAGGCGGTATTCAATTCGGCGCAGCACGTGGCGCTGGTGCAGAAACTCGCCGCGACCTACAAGGCCGGCGGCCTGCTCAAGGAAAGCCTGTTCGCCGAGGATAACTTCCCCGCCGTGGTCGATGCCTACAAGGGCGGGCGCCTCGGCATGCTGCTGGCGCCACCAACCGCTCTGAAACGCATCCAGAACGATGCAAAAGATATCTACGCCATCACCAGCGTGGCGCCGGCGCCGCTCGGCCCGACCGGCATCGCCGACGGCGGCTGGCTGATTCATTTCGCGATACCCAAAGGTGTCGATGCGAAGCTGCTCCCTGCGGTCGGCAAGTTCGCGCTGTACCTGACCGGCGACGCCAACCAGCTGGCCTTTGCCAAGCAGGCCAGCGTGTTCCCCACCACCGTCAAGGCGGCCGCCGATCCTTACTTCCTGGCGCTGCCTGCCAACGCCGGCGCGGCCGAAAAAGCTGTTGAAGCGGGCGCGCGCTCGATGGCGCACTCGCACACCTTGTACGTGGCCGGTATCGACGATTACGACGAACTTCGGCGCTCGCTGGTGAAAGCTGTCGAAGCGGGCGTCACCGGCAAGCAGGACGTGCAGCAGGCGCTCGACCAGGCGGTCGCGATCTGGAACAAGAAGCTGTCCAAACAGAGGCTGCACTAATGAATACACGACGCCACACCTTGCAGGCATGGATGTTCCTGGCACCGGCACTGGTGCTGCTGGCCGTGTTTTCATTCTGGCCGGTGGCCTACGGCTCCTTCCTCGCGTTCACCGATTACAGCCTGATACGGCCAACGTCCTTCGTCGGGCTTGACAACTTCCGCTACATTTTCGATAACGAGATGTTCGTCACGGGCCTGAAAAATTCGCTGCTGTTCCTGCTGATGGTGCCGTTCGTGCAGATCGGCGCGATTGCGCTGGCGGTGCTGGTCAATAACCAGCTGCCCGGCATCCGCTGGTTCCGCGCCGCTTTCTACGTGCCGGTGGTGACCACGGTGTCGGTGGTCGGCATCATGTGGGGCTTCATGTTCCACGAACAGGGCACGCTCAATTACGTCTTCATGCAGCTGCGCCTGGCGCACGCACCCATCGGCTGGCTGACCGACGACACGCTGGCCCTGTTCGCCGTGATGTTCGTCACCCTGTGGCGCGGGCTTGGCTGGTACATGGTGATGTACCTGGCCGCGCTGCAAGCCATCCCCGCCGACATGCAGGAAGCAGCCATGCTCGATGGCGCCAACCGCTGGCAGCAGTTCTGGAAGATCACCGTGCCCATGCTGCGCCCGACCATTGCGGTATGTTCGATCCTGTCGGTGCTGGCCGCGCTCAAGGCCTATCAGGAAGTGGATGTGCTGACCCAGGGCGGGCCGATGAATTCGACCTTCACCGCCCTGTACTACGCCTACGACCAGGGCCTCAAGCACCTCAAGCTGCCGCGCGCACTAGCCGCCAGCCTGGTGGTATCGAGCATCTGCATCGGTATCGCGCTGGTGTGCCTGCGCTACCTCAAACCGAAGCACCGCTGATGCGCGCCCGTCCGCTGGCCACGTTCGGCCATTACCTGATCCTGTGCGTGCTGGCCGTGGTGTGCGTGTTCCCGTTCTGGTGGACGCTGGTCACGGCGATTTCGACCGAAGGCAATGTATTCGCCTTTCCGCCCACCTTCTGGCCGCGCGTGCCTTCGCTGGAGAACTTCGCCGAGGTATTTCGCGCGATTCCCATCATCGCGTTTTTCAAGAACTCGGTGCTGATCGCCGTATGCACCGTGTTCTGGAAGCTGGCACTGTGTTCGATGGCGGCCTATCCGCTGGCGCGCATGCAGTTTCGCGGCCGCAAACTGGTGTTCGGCGTGATCCTCGCCACGCTGGTACTGCCGTCGGAAGTGAACTTCCTGGTGAACTTCATCACCGTCACCAAGCTGTCGCTGGTGGACACCTACACCGGCGTGATTTTGCCGAACGTGGTGACCGCAGTCGCCATCCTGCTGCTCAAGCAAGCGTTCGAGGAAGTGCCGCAAGACCTGATCGACGCCGCGCGCGTGGACGGCGCGTCGGAGTGGATCATCTTCAGCAAGATCATGCTGCCTTTGATCGCGCCGTGGCTGGCCACGGTCGGCATCCTGACGGCGGTCGAAGCCTGGAACGAATACATCTGGCCATCCATCGTGATGAGCAAGCCGGATGAATTTCCGCTGTCGGTGGGCGTGCTGTATTTGCGCGGCACCTTCGGCAGCAGTACCCGCGTGATCGCCGCCGGCACCGTGCTGACGATCCTGCCCACGCTGGCCGCCTTCCTGTTCACGCAGCGCTTCTTCATGCGCGGCATGGACGGCGCAGTCAAGTAACGCTGTCAAGAAACCCCACCCAAGGATGTCAATGGAACTGACTAAAACAACTAAAAAAGAACGCAGCCCACTGGCCTGGGTACCGAGCTTGTACCTGGCGCAGGGCTTGCCCTTCTTCGCAGTCGCGATGGTGGCTGGCCAGATGTTCAAGAGCATGGGCGTGGCCAACGACGATATCTCCCACTGGACCGCCGCCATCATGTCGGCCTGGATTTTCAAGCCGCTCTGGAGCCCATTCCTGGAGCTGGCGAGCAGCAAAAAAATCGTCGTGGTCGGCTTCCAGCTGATCGGGGGCGCCTGCCTTGGCCTGGTGGCGGTGGCGCTGCACATGCCGTTCTGGTTTGCTGCCTGCGTCGTCATGCTCACGCTGGTCGCCATTTCATCGGCCACCCACGATGTGGCCTGCGACGGCTTGTACATCTCCAGCCTGACGCAGAAGGAACAGGCGGCCTACGCCGGCTGGACCGGCACCTTCTTCAATGCCGGGCGCTTCATCTCGTCCGGCGGCCTGCTGCTGCTGGCCGGGTACTTCGAAAAGACCATGGGCGTGGTCTCGGCCTGGACCATCGTATTCTGCATCCTGGCGGCGACGATGGCCGTCCTCGGCTTGTACAACGGCTGGGCGCTGCCGCTGGCGAAAAACCCGGCCAGCGCCGACATCACGGCGGCGCAGATTGCGCGCACGCTCAAGGAAGTCATCATCGACTTTTTCAAGAAGCCGGGCATCTGGGTATCGGTCCTGTTCATCATCCTGTTCCGCGCGGGCGAAGCGCAGGTGCAGACGATAGGCCCGCTGTTCCTGCGCGAAGCGCGCAACCTGGGCGGGCTGGGACTGAGCACAACCGAAGTGGGCGCCGTGTACGGCACCGCCGGCACCATCGCCTTCGTGGTCGGCAGCATCGCGGGCGGCTATTTCACTTCCTGGCTGGGCCTCAAACGTGCGATCCTGGCGCTGATCCTGGCGGTGAACCTGCCCAACCTGGTGTTCTACTATCTGTCGACCACCCTGCCTACCGACCTGACCCTGATCGGCGCGGCGCTCAGCGTGGAGATGTTCGGCTACGGCTTCGGTTTTGTGGGCCTCATCCTGTACATGATGCAGGTGGTCGCGCCGGGCAAATACCAGACCGCGCACTATGCGTTCGCGACCGGGATCATGCAGCTGGGCTTCTCGCTGTTCAAATGGATCAGCGGCGATATCCAGATCGCGCTCGGCTACCACAACTTCTTCCTGTGGGTGCTGGCGGCCGCGGTGCCGGTGGCGATCCTGTCGCAGATCATTCCGATGAGCGCCAGCGAACGCCAGCAGGCGGAACTGGCGGCCGCCAAGCTGTCGCCGGTGCGCTGAGCATGGCCGCCGTCACCCTCAAGCAGGTCGTCAAGCGCTACGACGACAAACAGACCATCATCCACGGCGTCGACCTTGATATCGCCGATGGCGAATTCGTGGTCTTCGTGGGGCCGTCCGGCTGCGGCAAATCGACCTTGCTGCGCATGATCGCGGGCCTGGAAGAGATCAGCGGCGGCGAGCTGCATATCGGCGGCCTGCTGGCCAACGAGATCGCGCCGGCCAAGCGCGGGCTGGCGATGGTGTTCCAGTCGTATGCGCTGTATCCGCACATGACGGTGTTCGAGAACATGGCGTTCGCGCTCAAGCTGGCCGGCCACAAGGGCGAGGAACTGAAAGCGCAGGTCGGGCGCGCCGCCGGGATTTTGCAGATCACCCATCTGCTGCAGCGCCGGCCCAAGGAGCTCTCGGGCGGCCAGCGCCAGCGCGTGGCGATCGGGCGCGCCATCGTGCGCAAACCCGAAGTATTCCTGTTCGACGAGCCGCTCTCGAACCTGGACGCCAGCCTGCGCGTGCAGATGCGGGTGGAGCTGAGCCGCCTGCACAAGGAACTCAAGACCACCATGATCTACGTGACCCACGACCAGGTCGAGGCGATGACACTGGGCCAGCGCATCGTGGTCATCAACGGCGGGCGCATCGAGCAGGTGGGCACACCGTACCAGCTGTATAACAATCCAGGCAACCTGTTCGTGGCGGGCTTTCTGGGTGCGCCGAAGATGAACTTCATCGCCGCCGAGGTCACGCATATCGGCGCCATCGGCGTGCGCGTGCGCCTGGCCGACGGCACGCTGGTTGATGCCGACGCCGACGGCAGCGACGCCACGACCGGCGACAAAGTCACGCTCGGCATCCGCGCCGAGCACATGACGCTGCTGCCGGCCGCTACCCAGCAGTCGAATGCGATCGCGGCCGTGGTCGGCCACGTCGAGTACCTGGGCGACCAGACCATCGTCTACGCCAGCATGCCGGGCGACCCGGCCCTGATCGCACTGCGCCAGCCGCAGGGCGGCGCCATGCTGCTGGCGGGCGAGCGCATCGCGCTGCATTTGCCGCCCGCGCACTGCCATCTGTTCGACGGCCGGGGACGCGCGTTTTTGCGCGCCTGAACCGGTCCGCACGGAAATCAGGATGCAGAAATGAAGTTTATGTGACAATATGCGCTTCGTCCGAAATTCGCACCAAGCGGACGACGCCCATGTAGGCCAGGTGTCCACGGTTCGGCGGGCTGATGCGTTATAGCGTCAGGCTGTCTTTATGTCTTTGATTGAAGGATTTTCCATGTCCCAGTTTCGTCTTGCCCGTATCAGTCTGATCTTGGCCGCCATCGGCCTGAACGCCGCACCCGCCCTGATGACCAGCGCCAGCGCGCAATCCGCCCCTGCCACGCCTGCGACCAGCGCCGCTCCGACCAAACCGGAAACCGTTCGTCCGGAACTGTACAAGCTGCTCGACCCGGCCGCCGTCAAGGTCTTGATCGATGGCAAGAAATTCGCTGAAGTCCAGGAAAGACTGACTGCCGCCGAAGCCTACGCCAATCGCACCCCGTACGAAAACTACGTCATCGAGCGCATGAAATTCTCGCTCGGTTCGGCCAGTGGCAATGAAGCGATGACGGCGACCTCGCTCGAAGCGATCATCAACTCGCCAAGCACCCCGGCCATCGACAAGCCGGAATTCATCCTGGCGATGGGCAATTTGCAAACCAACGCCAAGAACTATCCGAAGGCGATTGAATGGATGAAGCGCTACATCGCCGAAGGCGGCTCGCCGGCGCGCGTGCGCGGCTCGATCGCCCGCGCCTATTACCTGAATAACGACCTGGCCACGGCCAAGACCGAAGCGCTGGCCGTGCTGGCCGAGAACGAGAAGACCGGCACCGCGTCGACCGAGGGCGACCTGCGCCTGGTGGTCGCCATCACCGGCAAGCAAAAAGACTGGCCGGCTTACACGGCCGCACTGGAAAAGCTGATCGCGTCCTACCCGAGCGAAGAGCTGTGGACCGACTTGCTGCACCGCATGTATGGCAAGACCAGCTTCAACGCGCGCCTGCTGCTCGACGCCTACCGTCTTGAGTCGGCCGTGCTGAAACAGCTGGAAGCCGAGACCTATGTCAACATGGCTGAAGAAGCAGTGCGCGCCGGCTTCCCGGTCGAAGCGAAGAAGGCGGTTGACGCCGGCTTCGCCGCCAACGTCCTGGGCACCGGCGCCGACGCCGGCAAGCACAAGGCGTTGCGCGACCGCGTCAACAAGGGTGCGGCCGACGACGCGAAAAACATCGCCAGCGGCGAAGCCAGCGCTGCCAAGATGAAAGACGGCACCGGCCTGGTGAATCTGGGCTATGCCTACGTGACCATGGACGAGTTCGACAAGGGTATCGAGCGGATCGAACAAGGCATCGCCAAGGGCGGCCTGAAGCGTCCGGAAGAAGCCAAGCTCAAGCTGGGTATGGCGTACGCCAAGGCTGGCCGCAAGGATGATGCGATCAAGACCTTTGAAACCGTCAAGGGTCACGATGGCATCGGCGACCTGGCGCGTTACTGGACCATGTGGCTCAAGCGTCCGGCAACGGCCGCGGCGCCAGCAGCCAAGTAATTCACGGCATCGCTGTCTGATCGGGCGGGTTCCGGCGCAAGCCGGGCCCGCCCGTTTTCATTGGGACAAGGAAGACGGTGCATCATCATGCGCCCACCAGCGCAGGG
>NZ_JAQOZV010000052.1:0-58972 GCF_030348125.1 Massilia sp. DJPM01 | reverse complement strand
CTAGGGGAATGAATGAAAACCATGCAAGCCATCCTGGTGGAAGACGAAGCGCCGCTGCGCCTGGCCACCACCCAGACCCTGGAACTGGGCGGCTTTACCGTGCGCGCCTTCGCCAGCGCGGAGGAAGCCCAGGCGGCGCTCGACGCGGCGTTTGATGGCGTGATCGTCAGCGATGTGCGCCTGCCCGGGCGCTCCGGCCTCGACCTGCTGGCGCAAGTGGTGGCGCTGGATGCGGAACTGCCCATGATCATGGTCACCGGCCATGGCGACGTGGCGATGGCGGTCGGCGCCATGCGCGCCGGCGCCTACGACTTCATCGAAAAACCGTTCGGTGCCGAACGCCTGCTCGACGCGGTGCGGCGCGCGCAGGAGCGGCGCAGCCTGGTGCTGGAAAACCGCCACCTCAAGACGGCGTGGGCGCTGCATCCGGATACGCCGCAACTGGTGGGGCGCTCCGACGCCATCGAACGGCTCAAGGTGTTGGTGCGCAATATCGCGCCGGCCGGCGTGGACATCCTGATCAACGGCCAGACCGGCACCGGCAAGGAAGTGGTGGCGCGCCTGATCCACGCGGCCAGCGCGCGCAAGGGCAATTTTGTCGCGATCAATTGCGGCGCCCTGCCCGAATCGGTGTTCGAGAGCGAGATGTTCGGGCACGAGGCCGGCGCGTTTACGGGCGCCCACAAACGCCGCATCGGCAAGCTCGAATACGCCAACGGCGGAACCTTGTTCCTCGACGAGATCGAGAGCATGCCGATGGCGCTGCAAGTGAAGCTGCTGCGGGCGCTGCAGGAACGCCGGCTGGAACGCCTGGGCGGCAACGAGGCAATTGCGGTGAACTTTCGCATCATCGCGGCCAGCAAGGCCGACCTGCTGGAATTGAGCGCGGAGGGCCGCTTCCGCGAAGACCTGTACTACCGCATCGGGGTGGCCACGATCGACCTGCCGCGCCTGAACGAACGGCGCGACGACATCGCGCCGCTGATGGCGCACTTCACGCAGGATGCGGCGCAGCGCTACGGGCGGCCGGTGCCGCAGTGGAGCAGCCAGCAAATGAGCCAGTGGCAGGCGGCCGAGTGGCCGGGCAATGTGCGCGAACTGCGCAACTTCGCCGAGCGGCTGGTGCTTGGCATCGTTGCGGCACCGGCGCCAGACGCCGCTCCCGCTCCCGGTGGCGCCCTGAGCCTGCCGCAGCAGCTCGACGCCTATGAGCGCGAGCTGATCGCCAACGCGCTCAACGCCGTCGACGGGAATGTGTCAACCGCCGCCGACCAACTCGGCGTGCCGCGTAAAACCCTGTACGACAAGCTCAAAAAATACCAGCTGGCACCCGGCAAAAAATAGCAGGCGATAATATGCACAACGACGACACCGGACGCCAGATGACCTTTTCACTTTTCAGGGCAGCAGTTCTCGCCGGCGCGAGCGCGTCGGCTTCGGCCGCGCCGATGGCAGCGGTCTGCGACAGCGGCGCCTTTCAAACCATCGTGCGGCCATCGCCCGCCAGTATCGATGCACGCGCCGTCTGGCTGGACCGGCGCCTTGCGCAATGGCCTGGCATGGAGAATGCGGGCCGGTTCAAACTCTATCACTCGCCCGACGGGACCATTGCGGCACCAAGCGGCGGCACGGTCAGCGGCGCATCGGGCGCCTTGCTACTTGCCGCCTCCGGCGACACGCTGGCGCAGCGCTTCAACTACGTCGGCAAGGGCGTGATGCTGGCCGTGGCGGCATCCGATCTGGCGCGCCTGCCCGGCCTGCACCGGCAGCAGCTGGTATTGGTGCGGGAAGACGTTGACGGAACGGTGCGCGCGGCGACCAGGCTACAGGCGGCGGGCGCGCTCGACGACCTATACGCGGCGGCGGAATCGGCCAGCGATCTCGGTGCCGTCCCTGCGCGCCGGGGCACCTCCTTCAAGCTGTGGGCGCCGACCGCGCGCCAGGTGTCCGTCTGCACCTACGACAGCGGCAACGGGCGCGCGAAAGCAATCGATACGATGCGGTTCGACCGCGCAACCGGTATCTGGAGCGCCACGCGACCAGGCGACCTGTCCGGCAAATACTACAAATACGCGGTTGACGTCGTGGCCGATGGCACGGGCCTGGTACGCAACATGGTGACCGACCCGTATTCGGTCAGCCTGACCACCGACTCGCAACGCAGCTACATCGCCAACCTGGCATCGCCGCGACTCAAGCCGGCCGGCTGGGACAAGTCGGCGCCACCGGCGACAGTCAAGGCGCAGACCGACATGGCCGTCTACGAGCTGCATGTGCGCGATTTTTCGATCAACGACGCCACCGTGCCGGCGCCGGCGCGCGGCAAGTACGCCGCCTTTTCGCACAGCGGGTCGAACGGCATGCGGCACCTGGCCGCCCTGGCCAACGCCGGCATGACCGACGTTCACCTGCTGCCGGTGTACGACATCGCCAGCATTCCGGAACGCGGCTGCGCGCAGCCCGCTCCCGCCGGCGCGGCGGACAGCGAAGCGCAGCAAGCATTGATCGAGCGGACAGCGGCGACCGATTGCTTCAACTGGGGCTACGATCCGTATCACTACAACGCGCCGGAAGGCAGCTACGCCAGCGATGCGTTTGACGCCGCCACGCGCATCATCGAATTGCGCGGCATGGTCATGAACCTGCACCGGGCCGGCTTGCGGGTCGGCATGGATGTGGTGTACAACCATACGTTTGCCTCCGGCCAGAAGGAAAAATCGGTCCTCGACCGCATCGTGCCCGGCTACTATCACAGACTGAATGCGGCCGGCGGCGTCGAGCAATCGACCTGCTGCGACAATACCGCGACCGAAAACCGCATGATGGCCAAACTCATGATCGATTCGGCCGCCTTGTGGGCGCGCGAGTACAAGATCGACTCGTTCCGTTTCGACCTGATGGGCCACCAGCCGCGTGCGGCGATGGAGCGGCTGCAAGAACGCGTGGACGCGGCAGCGGGGCGTCATGTGCAGCTGATCGGCGAAGGCTGGAACTTCGGCGAGGTGGCCGACGGCGCGCGCTTCGTGCAAGCGTCGCAACTGTCCTTGAACGGCAGCGGCATCGGCACCTTCAGCGACCGGGCGCGCGACCGTGTACGCGGCGGTTCGGCGGCCGATGCCGGCGCGGACATGATCCGGCGCCAGGGCTACATCAACGGCCTGGTGTACGACCCGAATGCGCTGGCTGGCGAACGGCCGCTGACGGACCTGATGCAGGCGGCCGACATGGTGCGCGTCGGGCTGGCCGGTTCGGTGCGCAGCTACGCCATGACGACATACAAGGACAGTACCCTTGCCCTGGAGGCCATCGATTACAACGGCCAGCCGGCGGGATATGCCAGCGAACCTGGCGAAGCGGTCAACTACGTCGAAAACCACGACAACCAGACCCTGTACGACATGAACGTATTCAAGCTGCCACTGGCCACATCAAGCGCCGAGCGCGCCCGCGTGCAGGTGCTTGGCGTGGCGATCAACGCCTTCAGCCAGGGCGTGGCCTACTTCCATGCCGGGATCGACACCTTGCGCTCGAAGTCGATGGACCGCAACAGCTTCAATTCCGGCGACTGGTTCAACCGCATCGACTGGAGCTACCAGGACAACTACTTCGGCACCGGCGCGCCGCCGGCCGACGACAACGCCAGGGATTACGCGCTGATCAAACCCTTGCTGGCCAATGCCGCGCTCAAGCCCGCACCGGCAGATATCGCCTTCGCGCGCGACGCCTTTCGCGACCTCTTGGCAATCCGCGCCA
Source organism: Massilia sp. DJPM01 (assembly GCF_030348125.1). Classification (NCBI taxonomy): domain Bacteria; kingdom Pseudomonadati; phylum Pseudomonadota; class Betaproteobacteria; order Burkholderiales; family Oxalobacteraceae; genus Massilia; species Massilia sp. DJPM01. The sequence continues at coordinate 55,219 of NZ_JAQOZV010000052.1, read as the reverse complement.
GCTCCACCCTGTTCCGGATGCGCAGCGCGCAGGACATCGGGCAACGCCTGCGCTTCCACAACACCGGGTCAAAGCAGGTTCCCACCGTGATCGCGGCGCACATCGACGGCACGGGCTATGCCGGCGCCGGATTTACGGGCGTGGCGTACTTCATCAATGTGGACAAGGTAGCGCACACGCTCGATCTAGCCGGGATGCGCGGCAAGCGCCTGCGCCTGCATCCGGTGCATACGGCACCGTCAGCGGCCGACCAGCGCGCTGCGGCGAGCACCTTCGACAGCGCCACCGGGCGTTTTACCATCCCCGCGCGCACCGCCGTCGTGTTCGTGGAGTGATCAGATATCGAGGTGCGAGATGAGCGAGCGCTTTTTCTCGTGATCGGCCGGATCGGCGCCTTGCGCGCCGAGCGAAATACCGACCGACAGAATATCGATCAGCAGCAGTTGCAGCACCCGCGAGATCATCGACAGGAAGCTGGTGCTGTCTTCGCTGTGATCGACCGCGAGGCAAATGGTCGCCCGTTTCGCCAGCGCCGATTTGCTGCTGGTAATCGCAATCACGTCGGCGCCTGTGGCGCGCGCCGCATCCACCGCCGCCAGCAGCTCCGGCAACTGGCCCGAGGTGGAAATGGCGATCACCACGTCGCCCGGCTTGAGCAGTTCGGCCGCCAGCGTGAATAAATGCGAGTCGCCATACGACGAGGTGGGAATACGGAAACGGAAGAATTTGTGCTGGCCATCCAGTGCCACCACGCGCGAATTGCCCATGGCGTAAAACTCGACCCGGTTGGCCTTGCGCAGCAGCGCAATGGCGCGGTCGATCGACACCACGTCGAGCTGGTCGCGGAATTTCAAGATCGCCGACACGGTATTGTCGATCACCTTGGCCGACAGATCGTGCGTGCTGTCGGATACGCGCACCTGGCTGTGGCGCACGGGGATGGTGCCGGTCAGGCTGCTGGCGAACTTGAGCTTGAAGTCGGCCAGGCCCAGAAAGCCCAGCGAGCGGCAGAAGCGGATCACGGTCGGCTGGCTGACATCGGCCAGGCGCGCAATTTCCGCAATCGGCTCGCCCAGCACCTTGCGCGGGTGTTCCAGCACCAGCGCGGCCACGCGCTGTTCGGCGGGCGACAGTTCGTGCTGCAAATGCTGCACGCGCTCCATCAGCGTATTGGCGCCGCTGCGCCCGCGCAGGTGTTCGGACAGGATCGTCGCCACGCCGATGAAGGCCGGGTTGGGAATCATGATGACGTAGGTCGGGATCTGGCCAAGGTAGGAGCTGAAGCGGCCCTTTGCCTCGAAGCGCGCGCGGAAGGCCGACGTGGCGAACCACTCGCCCATGCGCGGCACGATGCCGCCGCCGATAAAGATGCCCCCGAAGGCGCCGAGCGTGACGGCCAGGTTGGCGGCCGCGCCGCCAAGCATGCCGCAGAAGCAGTCGAGCACTTCGAGACAGAGCGCGTCGTTGTCTTCCAGGGCCCCGGTGATAATCTCGGGCGAGGTGCGTGGCGTGGCCTGCACACCGTTGCGCTGGGCCAGCGCGCGGTAGATCAGTTCCATCCCGGGGCCGGAAATCAGGCGCTCGTTCGAGACGTGCGACCACTCGTTCCATGCGTACTGCAAAATGGCGAATTCGCGCTCGTCGGCCGGGGCGAAATTGACGTGGCCACCTTCGCTGCCGAGGGTGACGAAGCCGTCGACGGTCGGGATCATGCCGGAGACGCCAAGGCCGGTGCCCGGTCCGACGACGCCGATCACGGCGTTCGTTGCGGGCGTTCCGCCGCCAACCTGCATCAGATCGTCGCCCGACAGGCCGGGCAGCGACATCGCCAGGGCGGTGAAATCGTTCACGATCAGCAGGGTGTTCAGGCCCAGTTCGCGGCGCACTTCATCGGTCGAGAATTGCCAGTCGCGGTTGGTCATGCGGATCATGTCGCCGCTGATCGGGTTGGCGAGGGCAAAGGCGGCGTGATTGATGCGGATGCCGGCGTGGTCGGCGAGATAGGTATGCAGCAGCGGGACGATGCCGGGGAAGTCGTCGCACTTGAGCACACGCACCGCGCGCAGCACGCCGGGCGCGGTTTCGAGGGCAAAGCGCGCGTGGGTCGCGCCGATATCGGCCAGCAGGCGCGGGCCATCGGCATAGGCGGTACGGCTGTACTTTTGTTCTGAATCTTGTTCTTTGGTCATCGCAGTCGCTTGGGACGGTTCGGGCAGTTCGCGCGTAGCATACCCTATTGTATGAAATGTATGAAATGCCCCGGGGGGAGGTAGCTTCATTCGGCTCCGTCGTTTCCGCCAATGGCAGGAAGTCGTTTTTGCCAATGGCAGAAACGACAGCGCTTAGTTCGCGATCAGCACGATCCCGTTCTTGGTGTGGAAATCGACCTTCCCCCCCGCCACCACGGCCTTCTTGCCCGAATAGTAATCGGTCACCGACTCGCCATCCCGGAACACCGGCCCCACCACGACCGGCGTCGACTTGTCGGTCGGCAGATCGAGCGCCACCACGACCCGGTCCTTCTCGTAGGTGCGCGCAAAAATGTACGGGGTCGCTTGCAGCTTGCGGTGCTCGCCGGCGCCCACGGCGGGATGCGCCTGGCGGAAGCGGCCGATCAGGCCCCAGTGCTTGCGCACGTCGGCGATACGGTAGCCATCGCGCTGGGCGTTGTTGGCCAGTTCATCCCAGTTCATGAAGGAACGCAGCACCGCGTCGCCCTTGGCACCGTCGTGCGTGAGCAGGCGCGCGCTCTCGTCGCCATAATAAATCTGCGCGGCGCCAGGCGAGAGCAGCAGCTTCACCGCCGAATCGAAAGGACGCGTGCGCGTCGGGTCGAACGGCGCCGCATCGTCGTGCGAACTCAGATAATTGAGGACAGAATAACCGCGCAGCGGTCCGGCCAGCAGCGCGGCGTAGCGGCCGAACATGGCGTCGTAGCCGCCTTTGGCGTCGGACGGCATGCTGAAATTGATCAGGCTATCGAAGCCATTGGCGTAGAAGTCGACGAAGGTTTCGCCGCCCATGTCGAACTGGTGCGCGTGGCGCAGCGAGTAGTTATAGACTTCGGCCGTCATGTAGAACTTGCTGTCGCCGAGGCGCTTGGCCGGGTTGTCGCGCTTCCAGTCCTCGAACGCCTTGCTGGCGACCTTTTTCAGGTCCTTCCACACGCGCGGCTCGACGTGCTTGGCGGTGTCGGCACGGAAGCCGTCGAAGCCGTATTTACGCACCCAGTCCGCGTGCCATTTCATCAGGTAGTAGCGCGGGGCGCGCGGGTAGCCGGTTTCCTTGAAAAAGGCGTCGAGCGAGGCCACTTCGCGCTCGTAGCGCTTTTCTTCCTTCCACTTTGCCACCAGCGCCGGCGGCAGCGCGACGGGCCGGTCGACGTCGGTGCGGAAGTCAGGCAGGTTCTTCACCAGCGTGCAATCGATGGTGGTGCGCGCATCCTTGAAAGCGCACACCGGCGCGGTGCGCACCCACTCCTTGGGCCACACCGGGTCCAGCGCGGTGACCGGGCCGGTGTGGTTCATCACCACGTCGAGCAGCACGCGGATGCCGTTGGCGTGCGCGGTGTCGACCAGTTCCTGCAGGTCCGCTTCGGTGCCGAGATTGGCGTCGATGCTGGTGAAGTCGCGCGCCCAGTAGCCGTGAAAGCCGTAGGATTTGCCGCTGCCTTCATCGGTGCTGCCGTGAACCTGTTCGACCGGCGGCGTGATCCAGATTGCGTCGACGCCCAGCTCCTTGAAGTAGCCTTCCTTGATTTTTGCGGTTACGCCGGCCAGATCGCCGCCCATGTAACCGCGCAGCGGCGCGGCATCGGTCTTGCGTCCGTACGCCAGGTCGTTGGTTTTGTCGCCGTTGTTGAAGCGGTCCGTCAACAGGAAATACACAGTCGCGTTTTCCCACACAAACGGGGTGCGCGCCACCGGCGGCGCGGCGTTGACGTGGGCGGCGCCGAAAGTGAGCGCCAGTGAGACTGCAAGTGCGGAAAATTTCATGTATTCCCTGTTGGCTAATCGTTAAAGTGGTTCGTCAGGTCGTGACCGTCGGCCGGTCGCGCCCCGTACGCTGGTGCAGGCCGGCCAGCCGGTCGGCAATCGCCGCCAGCGCGGCCAGCGCTTCCTGCGCCGGGATGCCGTGCATGGCCACGTCGCGCTCGTAGCGTTCGAGGTAAAGACGGATGGTCGCGCCTTCGGTTCCGGTGCCGGACAGGCGGAACACGATGCGCGAGCCATCGGTCATCACGATGCGCACGCCCTGCTTGCTGGCGATGCTGCCGTCGACCGGGTCCTTATAAACAAAATCGTCGGCGAAATCAACAGTGTAGCCGTCGATGACCTGGCCCGCCAGCGCCGGCAGCTGCTCGCGCAGGTGCGTCATCAAGCCTTCCGCCGCCTTTGCCTCAACCGCTTCGTAGTCGTGGCGCGAGTAGTAGTTACGGCCGAATCGCGCCCAGTGCTCGCGCACCAGCGTGTCGACGGATTTGCCGCTTGCCGCCAGCAGGTTAAGCCAGAACAGCACGGCCCACAAGCCATCCTTTTCGCGGATATGGTCCGAGCCGGTGCCGTAGCTCTCTTCGCCGCACAGGGTCACCATGCCGGCGTCCATCAGGTTGCCGAAGTACTTCCAGCCGGTCGGGGTTTCGTAGCACGGCACCTGGAGTGCTTGCGCCACCCGGTCCGGCGCGGTGGAGGTGGGCATGGAGCGGGCGATGCCCTTGATGCCGCCGCGGTAGCCCGGGGCAACCGTGGCATTGGCGGCGATGATGGCCAGGCTGTCGGACGGCGTCACGGCGATGCCGCGCCCGACGATCATGTTGCGGTCGGCATCGCCATCCGATGCGGCGCCGAAGTCCGGTGCGCCGGGCGCGGACATCAGCGCCACCAGTTCGGCCGCGTTGACGGGATTCGGATCGGGATGGTGGCCGCCGAAGTCTTCCAGCGGTGTGCCGTTGATGACGGTGCCGCGCGGCGCGCCGAGCAAGCCTTCCAGGATCGCGTGCGCATATGGTCCGGAGACGGCGTGCATGCCGTCGAAGCGCATCGTGAAGCCGCCCGCGAACAGCGCCTTGATGGCGGCGAAATCGAACAGGTCGGCCATCAGCGCCGCGTAGTCGGCCACCGGGTCGATGACTTCGACATCCATTTGCTCGATGCGCGCGCTGCCGATCGTATCGAGATCGAGCTCGCCGGCGTCGCTGATGCGGTATTCGCCCAGGACCTGGGTCTGGCCGTAAATGGCGTCGGTGATTTTTTCGGGCGCCGGGCCGCCGTTGGCGATGTTGTACTTGATGCCGAAATCGCCATCGGGTCCGCCCGGATTGTGGCTGGCCGAGAGCACGATGCCGCCCGATGCGGCGCGCTTCCTCACCACGCAGCTCAGGGCCGGCGTGGACAGGATGCCGCCCTGCCCCACCAGCACTTTGGCGAAGCCGTGCGCCGCCGCCATGCGCAGGATGACCTGGATCGCGTGGCGGTTGAAGTAGCGCCCGTCGCCGCCGAGGACCAGGGTCTGGCCGGCGCAGTCGCCGAGCGTGTTGAAGATCGACTGCACGAAGTTTTCGAGGTAAGCGGGTTGCTGGAACTCGCTTACCTTCTTGCGCAAGCCGGACGTGCCGGGGCGTTGTCCGGCGAACGGCGTGGTGTTTACTGTGTGGATGGTCATTTTTACTCCTGTCTGTTAACAATACGATACGACAGGTGAAAAAATTCTGACGCCGCGTTAGGTCTGCTCGCCCTTGTCGGCCACGAATACGGTCAGCAGCCCGCCGATGGCCATGCATGCACCGGCCAGCAGCAAGGTCGCCACCGGACGCCCGCCCAGCAGGGCCACGCTGATCGGGCCGAGAACCATGCCGCCGACGATCTGCGGGATCACGACGAAGAAATTGAAGACGCCCATGTAGAAACCCATGCGCTGCGGCGGCAGCGCGCCCGCCAGGATCGCATACGGCACGGTGAGGATACTGGCCCACGCGATGCCGACGCCGACCATCGGAATGAGCAGCATCTCTTTTTGGGTGATGAAGAAAATACTGGCCAGGCTGATGCCGCCGATGACCAGGCAGGCCAGGTGCGTCATCTTGCGGTTGGTGCGGCGCGCGATCACGGGAAGGATGAAGGCGGCCAGCGCCGACACGCCGTTATACACGGCGAACATCACGCCGACCCAGTTGCCGGCGCTCTGGAATGCGGCCGACTGCGCGTCGACCGTGCCGAAGACGTTTTCGGCAATGGCCGGCGTGGTGTTGACCCACATCGTAAACAGCGCCAGCCACGAGAAGAAGCTCACGCTCGCCAGTTGCACCATCGTGCGCGGCATGGTGGTGAAGCCGCCAAGGATTTCGCGCAGGGCGGTCAAGGTGCCCTTGCGCTTTTCCACGTCGGCGCGGAACGCCTTCATGTCTTCGGGTGGCGTCTCGCGCGTGGTGATGACGGTCCACGACACTGCACCGATAAAGGCCAGGCCGCCGGCATAGAACGAGTAGCGCACCGTATCCGGAATGCCGCCGCCCACCGGCACATTGCTGACGTCGAACCAATCGGTAAACATGGTCGGCAGCAGCGAGGCGATCACCGAGCCGCAGCCAATGAAGAAGGTCTGCATCGCGAAGCCCGAGGTCTGCTGGGTGGGATGCAGCTTGTCGCCGACGAACGCGCGGAACGGCTCCATCGACACGTTGATCGACGCGTCCAGCATCCACAGCACGAATACCGCCATCCACAGCGAGGTGGAATTGGGCATCAGGAACATGGCGACGGTCGCCAGGAACGCGCCGAGGAAGAAAAAGGGACGGCGCCGGCCCCAGAACGGATGCCAGGTATTGTCGCTCAGGTAGCCGATGACCGGCTGCACCAGCAGCCCGGTGACCGGCGCGGCGAGCCAGAACAGCGGCAGCTGGTCCGCATTCGCGCCCAGGGTCGAGAAGATGCGGCTGGTGTTGGCGTTTTGCAGCGCAAAACCGAACTGGATGCCGAAGAAGCCGAAGCTCATGTTCCACAACTGCCAGAAACTCAGGCGTGGTTTTATTACCGGGAATTGCATCTGCATCGGGAGTCTCCAAGCGTTTTGCCACGCATTATATTTGTAGGAAAATAACATGTCGATTTCTAAGTGTCAATCTAAACAGTTCCATAGTAAAATTGCCGCAACAAGGCCGGCAAAATCAGGAATTTTGTAGTCAAATAACAGACAAGATGGGGACACGATGCTGGACATGCAGAAGCGCCTGAATCACCTTTTTTACGCGACCCTGAGCCTTCCCGCGACGGCGATGGGTTTCGCGCTGTGTATCCAGATTTCGGCGCTGAGCTGGATCCTGAGTACGCGCTTCAACCTCGAGATTCACCAGATCGGCATCGTCTGGGCAGCCGGGCCGCTGGCAGGCATCTTCGGCCAGGTGATCATCGGCTTGATCAGCGACGATGCCTGGTTCTGGGGCGGGCGGCGCCGGCCCTTCATCCTGATCGGCGGCACGCTGGCCGCGCTGATGGTGTTCCTGCTACCGCGCATCGATGTGGTCAGCCAGCTCCTGGGCATCAAGAATATCGTCATCGTGGCGGTGATCATAGCGCTGACCCTGGACCTGTCGATCAATATCAGCTTCAACCCGACCCGCTCGATCATCGCCGACCTGACCCCGGAAGGCGAAGCGCGCACGCGCGGCTACACGTGGATGCAGACCATCTCGGGCTTCTTCGGCGTGGCAGCGTACATCATCGGCGCGACCAAGGGTAACGACGTGCTCATTTCGGTCGGCGCGGGCATCGTGTTCGTATTCTCGGTGGTGCCGATGTTCTTCATCAAGGAAGAACGCGAGCTGGTGAAAAAGGACGAGACGGCGGCCGCCACCAAAGCCGATTGGGGCCAGCTGTGGCGCATCTACATCGCGCACGGCTTTGCGTGGCTCGGGGTGCAGGCGATGTTCGTCTACACCTACGGCTTTATCCAGCAGCAGCTGGTACCGGTGGGGCTGGACACCAAGGCGGCGAACGCCATGAGCGGCCAGGTGATCGCCTACGCTTTTGCCGTGCTCAATACGGTCGGCTTCCTGCTGCCGGCGCTGGTGCTGGCGCCGCTGGCGCGCAGGATCGGCCGCGTACATACGCAAGCGGGCTGTATCGCCATCATGGCGCTCGGGTACTTTTTGATCGCCACCATGGCACGCACGCCGATGATGCTGTACGCGCTGATGGCGGTGGTCGGCATCGGCTGGGGCGCCATCGTCAGCCTGCCGTTCGCGATCATGAGCGACAAGGTGGACAAGAGCCGCATGGGCTTTTTCATGGGCGTGTTCAACCTGTCAGTGGTGCTGCCGCAGCTGATGTCCACCGGCGTGGGCTTCGTGCTCAAACGCGTGGCCGACCAGAGCATCTTGTATGTCATCTGCGGCACTTCGCTGGCCATCTCTGCGGCCCTGTGGTGCCTGGTGAAGGACGAGGCGCCAGCTACCCAGCCTGCGATGCCCGGTCCTGTACACTGATGCCAACCCGGCCCTCGCTGAGCGGCACGATAGCACCGGTAGAATCGAACTCCGGCCAAATTTGATTGCAAGAATTCATGAGCAAAAAAACATGGCGATTTGGTTTTTAAGAGAAAACGAGGGAGTATCTTTTACCAGATCCCTTCTGGTAGGCGCCGCTCGACCTGGCGCTGCGATCGCTACGTGCGTCGCCGTAGACTCCAGCCCGGGCGGCCTCTTGCGAATTGATGTGGCCGATGCTGTCGAAGCCACCTGCTTCCAGGCGATCCGACTGGCCGGTACCAAAGCATATATCGGCTATGGAGCGCGCGTTTTCATCGTCGATTGCGTGACAGAGGACGTCGTGATGTACCAGATGGATGGATATTTTTGCGAATTCTTCGATGCTGAGGAATTGGAAACGTCCGGCGAGGATTTCTGCGTACTCGCAAGTTCCGCGTCCGAGCTGTTCGCATTCGGTTCTGACGGTGCGCTTCTATGGAAAACCACCCAGCTCGCCATTGACGGAGTGATGGTGCACAGCGCCACCGGGACGCATATCAAAGGCAGCGGGGAGTGGGACCCGCCAGGCGGATGGGAGCCGTTTATCCTCGCAACACGCACTGGTGAACGCGTCAACGGCGGTTCAGCTCTGCAGAGCTAGCGCAGGGTTTGACGATGGGCCTGGCCGGATTATCCCCAGCGCTTGTGCAGGAACACCTAAGCAAAAAGGGCAGCCGAAGCTGCCCTTTTTTTCACCTGCCCGCCGCTTTACTCCGGCTTGGCCAGCTTGCGTGCTTCCTTCTTGGCCTTGGTGGCCGCGTCGTACGGTTTTTTAGGTCCGAGCTTCTTCTCTTCAAAACGGCGGTCGCCCGCTTTTTTCGGAGCCGCCTTCTTGACTGCCGGCGCTTCGCCATCACGCGTGATGTTGAGCTGCTGGCCCGCGACCCACACACCCTTGAGGTGGTCGATCAGGTCCGCCGGCATGTCGATCGGCAGGTCGAGCGTGCTGTAGTCGTCGTAGATCTCGATGCGGCCAATGAACTTGGACTCGATGTTCGCTTCGTTGGCGATCGCGCCGACGATGTTGCCCGGCTTGACGCCGTGCGCATGACCGACTTCGATACGGAAGGTGCCCATGCCCTCTTCCGACGGACGCGATACGCGCTCGCGCTTGAAGGCCGGTGCATCGCCACGGTCGCCGCGGTCGCTGCGCATTGGCGCGTCGGAACGCGGTGCGCGCGCGGCAGGGGTGTTTTCCTGCCACGATGGCGCGCTCTTGGCGTCGCGGTTCGGTTTTTCCAGCAGCAGCGGAATGTCGCCGCGCGCCAGCTTGGCCAGCGCCGCTGCGATTTCGACGGCGGGCACGTTCTGCTCGCGCTCATATTCTTCGATCAGCGAACGGAATACATCGAGTCCGCCGGCCGCCAGCATTTCGGTGATCTGGTCCTTGAATTTGGCGATACGCACGTCGTTGACCGCTTTCACGGTCGGCAGCGTCAGCGGCGCAACCGGCTGGCGCGTGGCGCGTTCGATCGCCTTGAGCAAACCCTGCTCGCGCGGGGTGATGAACAGGATCGCTTCGCCGCTACGGCCCGCGCGGCCGGTACGGCCGATGCGGTGGGTGTAGCTTTCCGGGTCCGACGGCACGTCGTAGTTGATCACATGGCTGATGCGTTCCACGTCCAGGCCGCGCGCGGCGACGTCGGTGGCGACCAGGATGTCGATCTTGCCGTTCTTGAGCTGTTCGATGGTGCGCTCGCGCTGCGTTTGCTGCATGTCGCCGTTGATCGCCGTAGCCGCGAAGCCGCGTGCCTGCAGCTTGGTCGCCAGTTCTTCGGTACCGAGCTTGGTGCGCGCGAAGATGATCATGCCGTCGAACGGTTCCGCTTCCAGGATGCGGGTCAGCGCTTCGAGCTTCTGCATGCCGCTCACCATCCAGTAACGCTGGCGGATATTGTCGGCGGTGCCGGTCTTGGCGGCGACCGTGACTTCAGCCGGATCGCGCAGGTAAGTCTTGGCGATGCGCTTGATCGCGGACGGCATGGTGGCCGAGAACAGCGCGGTCTGGCGCGATTCAGGGGTTTTTTGCAGGATCTGTTCGACATCGTCGATAAAGCCCATGCGCAGCATCTCGTCGGCTTCGTCGAGTACCAGCGTTTTGAGCTTGGACAGGTCGAGCGAACCTTTTTCCAGGTGGTCGATCACGCGGCCCGGGGTTCCGACGATCACGTGCACGCCGCGGCGCAATGCCTGCAGCTGCGGACCGTAGCTCTGGCCGCCGTAGATCGGCAGGACGTGGAAATCTTTAATATGGGTTGCGTACTTCTGGAATGCTTCGGCGACCTGGATCGCCAGTTCGCGGGTAGGAGCTAACACCAGCGCCTGCGGCGACTGCTGCTTGATGTCGATGCGCGACAGGATCGGCAGCGCGAAGGCCGCGGTCTTGCCGGTTCCGGTCTGGGCCTGCCCCAGCACGTCGCGATTGGCCAGGAGCAGCGGGATGGTGGCAGCCTGGATCGGCGACGGCGTTTCGTAACCGACCTCTTTCATGACCTTCAGCACTTGGGCGCTCAGGTTGAGTTCGGAAAACAGTAGTACAGGGGTTTCAGACATAGGACACTCACAATTTGACTAGCTAGCCCGACGGGAAAGCATCCTGCAGTTTACTCTCTTGTAGTCCAGAATGCGATTTTTTGTAACGGAGTTGCGTGCAAGTGGGCGGGAATTGAGGCTATTCGTGCAATCTGTTCCGCTTTGCCGCCACGCGATGTCGCGGTTCGCGCCGCCTGCCGCGCCGTTCGCGGTCACCCCAACACAAAACAACCCCGCCACATTCGCATGCGCCGGGGTTGTCGTCAGCGCCGGGATCGCCCCCCCCCCCCCGGCAGAGCACGCATCAGAACTTGTAGTTCGCGCCCATCAGGAAGGTGCGGCCGTACTTCTGATATTCCAGCGGCTTGTTGCGGTCGCCAGCGTAGGTTTCGTACGCCGTATCGCCAACGTTATTAACCTGCAACACCAATCCCAGGCCCTTAAAGCTGCCTTCGGTAAAGTTATAACCGATCTGGAAGTCGACCACATCCTCACCGACCACGTAACGCAAGCTGCGCTCATTGGCAAAGTTGCCGATTTCACCAACGAAATCGGAGCGCTTGCGCTGGCTGACCCGGGTTTCAAAACCGTTCTTTTCATAGTACAAGGTCAGGTTGGTCACGCGCTTGGACAAGCCCGGCAGCGGAATGTTCTTGCCGATGCTGCTGTCCGGATCTTCAATCGCGATCGAGCTCTTGCTGTGCGTGGCACTGGCCGACACGCCAAACCCATCGAGCACGGGTGTGAGCAAGCTCAGCGGCAGCGATGCCGACAGTTCCAGGCCCTTGAGCTTGCCGCCGTTGCCGTTGTACGGCGCCTTGTAGTTACCAGTCGCCGTGATCGCGTCGGTGCCAGGAATATATTTCGAGAAATCATATTCCTTGGTCTGGGTAAAGATGTACGTATCGAGCTTCTTGTGGAAAGCCGCGACTGCAAAATACGCCTTGTTACCGAAATACTTTTCGTAGGACAAATCGAGTGCCTTGGCGCGCCACGGATCGAGACGCGCATTGCCACCGCTGGCGCCCGGCTTGAAGTCGGTGGTGCCGACGTTGAAGTCGAGCGCCGAGCGCAGCTGATCGATCCGCGGACGCGCCAGTTGCTTGGCCGCCGCGAAACGCACGGTCTGCTGGTTGCTCAATCCAAACGCCAGGTTCAGGCTCGGCAGGTAGTCGGTGTACTTCATGCCATCGTCGACCGGCTTGATCTGGCTTCCAGCCGGCGCCGTGCCATCGAAATAGTTCGCTTGCGACGATTGCTCGGTGTGCTGGACCTGCACGCCCACATTGCCCTTGACCGTTACCGAACCGATTTCGCTGTCGATATTGGCTTTCACGAAGCTGGTCGTGATCTTTTCCTGCACTGTCCACGCCTTGGAAATCAGGTAGGAATGGGTCGAGCTCGGGTTGAAGTTCATGTACTGGCCGACAACGCCAGGCACATTCCACGAAGGAATCATGCCCGTTCCGGCAAAGCCGAGGTCGACCTGGTCATACAACAATTCGCCCGGAACCGGACCCGGCGCGCCGCGCAAGGTGATCGCGCCTTCCGGCTGCACCTTGCTCTTGTTGCGGTCGGCATAGTTCACACCCACGTCCACACCAGAGAAATAGCTTTGCAGCATGGTCGGCATCGGCAGCGAAGCGACCAGCTTGAAGCCCTTGAGCTCATCCTCGATCTGCGGCGTCTTGCCGTAGCCGGAACCGTAAATCGTGTTGCGCACATACAGGTTCTTGGCGTCGCTATAGTTCAGGCGGCCGCCGATTTGCGAAAAACCGCCGGTGGCGAATTTCAGGTTGACGGTGTCGAGGAAGGGATCGCCGGCAGCATTGCTCAGTTGCAGGTTGTTTTCCAGGCTCACTTCATCGCGGTTCGCCTTCGAGTAGCTGACGTCGGCCAACAGCGACCAGCCATCGAAACGCAAGGTATTGCCCCAGCCGATCGCCTTGATTTCATCCTTGCGGTTGTTGTACATGCCGCGCACCAGCGGATAGACGCCGCTGGCCGAGCCGCCCGTCAACACCCCGTTCGAGGTGGTTGCCGGGGTGTACATCAGGCCCGGCTGGAAGCCACCGTTGTAGTTACTCAGGTTCACTTCAAACTGGTTGGCCGTTTCTTCGCGCTTGAATTTCGATGCGTACGCATCGATCATGCTGGTCCAGGTCTTGTTGGGACGATATTGCAATACGCCCATGACGCCGTCGCGCTTGTTGGTGCCGCTGCGCGCAACCGACTTCAAACCATCCATCAGATAGGTACCGCCAGGCACGCCAGGACGCGCATCGGTTTTCCACGGCTCGTACAGCCCGGTTTCGTTGGACAACACCGGCGAGGCCAGGTGGGCGTAACCGATCGCGATACCGATCGTGCGGTCGGCGAACTGGTCGATGTAGCTGACGCTGAAGCGGTTGCCCGTGGCTTTCGCATTGGCGATGCCGCCGAGCGAGTTTTTCTCGCCGCGCACATTCATCGCGATGGTGCGCTTGCCGAACGACAGCGGTCGCACGGTCTGCATGTCGATGGTGCCGGACAAGCCCTGGCCGACGAGGCCGGCGTCCGGGGTCTTATAAATGGTCACGCCGCTGAGCAGCTCGGAGGGATACTGGTCGAATTCGACGCTGCGGTTGTCGCCCGTGCTGACCTGTTCGCGGCCATTGAGCAAGGTGGTCGAAAAGTCCGGCGACAAGCCGCGCACGCTGATGACCTGGGCGCGGCCGCCAACGCGCTGCGCCGCCAGGCCGGGAAGACGGGCGATCGATTCAGCAATACTAACGTCCGGCAACTTGCCGATATCTTCCGCGGAGATAGCCTCGACGATGGAAGACGAATCCTTTTTCACCGAAATCGCGTCCTCGATACCGCGGCGAATGCCCGACACCTTGACCGTTGTGATCGGTTGATCGCTCGCTTGCGGCGCAGCGGACGCTTGCGCATAGACGTTGCCCGACATGGCGGACACGAACAGCGCGCAACCGGCAGCGACCGGGCTCAGTGGGAATGCGGCACTCTTGCTACGGGTATTGGCGAAAAATTTCATTCTGTCCCCTCATCTCATCATTACTACACATTTCCCGTATCTTCAGCATGGCGGCGACAGCACGGGTTCCAAAGGCAACGTTCTAAGACGCTCTGAGCCGATTCTGTACTAAAACTAGATGCACTGTCAACGTGAGTTGCGTACGACTACTGAAAAGTGCGGTTTTTGCATCTCACACCCGTCACACAGGGCATTCTCGTTGTATTTCAGCTACAGAACATGATAAAGGTAGCTGTAGTCCGACTACATAGACTGTCTTTTTCCTTGCTTTAGGTGATTTTCGCACCAAGTCAGTGCAATCTTCCTTATTGGAAATTTATCGTTACTACATTTTTGTAGCAAATTCCGTAGTAAAAATGAAGTCATGCGTCGCCTTTTCGCCCCGCAAGCGTTCACGGTGGTGCAATAAAGAACGCATCGACACACCATGTAGCTAAACTAGCACCGTAGAGCGAAGCAGAAATCTTCCTATTAGCGGCGTTTGATAGGCATCCTCTTCTGTAGTATGCTTTATCAACAACAAGACCATGTAGCCATACTACGCGACTGCGCGCGCAGTCATCCCTGACGCAATGGAGACCGCATGACCCCAGCAGGCCGCCGCACGCCCCTCGTCCGACTGTTCGCCCTGGCCGCCCTGGCAAGCGCCGCCGCCCTTGCCGGCGCCGCACCCACGGCGCCGGGCCGCATCACCCATCTCGAACCACCATCGTGGTGGACCGGCATGCGGCACGACAAACTCCAGCTGATGGTCCACGGCGAACGCATCGGCGACACCCGCCCCGCCATCGACTACCCCGGCGTGCGCATCGATGCGCTGACCCAGGTCGCGAACCGCAACTACCTCTTCATCGACCTGCTGATCGGGCCTGACGCCAAGCCGGGCACCTTCGACATCCTGTTCAAGGACGGCGCCCGCACGATCCGCCACCCCTACCAGCTGCATGCGCGCGAAGCCGGATCGGCCCAGCGCAAGGGCTTTGGCAGCGAAGACGCCATTTACCAGATCATGCCCGACCGCTTCGCCAACGGCGACCCGGCCAACGACAGCGTCGCCGGCATGGCCGAGCAGGCCAACCGCGCCGCCGGCAGCGGGCGCCACGGGGGCGACCTGCGCGGCGTGGCCGACCATCTCGACTACATCGCGGCCATGGGCTTCACCCAGATCTGGCCCACGCCGCTGGTCGAAAACGACATGCCGGCCTACTCTTACCACGGCTACGCGGCCACCAACCATTACCGCATCGACCCGCGCTACGGCAGCAACGAGGACTACCGCCAGCTCGCGGCGCAGGCGCGCACGAAAGGCATCGGCATCATCCAGGACGTGGTGCTGTCGCATATCGGCAGCCACCACTGGTGGATGAACGACCTGCCCGGCCCCGACTGGATCACCAACGGCGGCACGTTCACGCCCACCCGGCACCATCGCGTGTCGGTGCAGGACCCGTACGGATCGCAGCAGGACCGCGCCAACTTCACCAGGGGCTGGTTCGACAGCAGCATGCCCGACCTGGACCAGGCCAACCCGCTGGTGGCCAACTACCTCATTCAAAACAATATCTGGTGGATCGAGTACGCAGGCCTGTCCGGCCTGCGCATCGACACCTACGGCTACTCCGACAGCGCCTTCCTCACCGAGTACACGCGGCGCCTGATGGCCGAATATCCCAATCTGAACCTGGTGGGCGAGGAATGGCACAAGTCGCCGGCGGTGGTGTCGCACTGGCAGCGCGGCAAAGCCAACTTCGACGGCTACGTCAGCTACCTTCCCAGCCTGATGGACTTTCCGATGGCAGAGACGATCCGCGCCACCCTCGCCGCCACCGATCCCGCAAGCGGCTTCACCGACGTCTACGAAATGCTCGCGCAAGACCATGTGTATCCGGACGCCGGCAAGCTGGTCCTGTTCGAGGGGAACCACGACATCGCGCGCACCTTCAGCGTGGTCGGCGAAGACCTCAAGCTGTACAAGATGAGCCTCGCCATGCTCATGACACTGCCGCGCATACCCCAGTTCTATTACGGCACCGAGGTGCTGATGACCAGCGAAACCAAGATCCGCGACGACGCCAGCTTCCGCCAGGACTTCCCGGGCGGCTGGCGCGCCGACGCAGCCAGCGCCTTTAGCGGCGCTGGACTGAACGCGCAGCAGCGCGAAGCCCAGGCCTACGTCAAGAAGCTGGTCAACTGGCGCAAGTCGCACAGCGTCATCCACCACGGGAAGACCATGCACTACGGCGCCGAAAACGGCACCTACGTCTACTTCCGCTACGACGGCAGGAACAAGGTCATGGTGGCGCTGAACAAAGGCGACAAGGAGGCCGTCCTGGCATTGGAGCGCTTTCACGAAATGCTCAAGGGCGCCAACACCGGCGTCGACGCCATCAGCGGCGCCACCCACGCCCTCGCAAGCACGCTGACCCTGCCGGCCCGCTCGGCATTGATCCTGGAGATCGAATGAAGACCCTGATCGCACTGGCCGCCGCCATCGCCATGCCGTTGACCGCAATTGCCGGCAAACCTGGCGTGGACGCCTTTTTCGACGCCATGGCCATCAGCGTCCCACCCGGGCAGCAATCGCAGTTCGTGGTGGGCGACAACCTGGCGGGCTACTTCGAGGGCTACACCCAGAACAATGCCAGGGGCGCCGGCTACACGATCGGGAACGCCTCCGTATTCGATGGCTACGCCACGTTCGTCAACGGCGCACGCAACGAACGCACCCGCTCCAGCGAGCAGGTACTCCCTTACGGCCACCGCGTGCGCCACGCCGGCGGCGCCACCGAGGAAATGGCGCTGCTATCGAAAAAGCACGCGCTCGCGATCCGCCTGACCAACCCGGCCGACGCCGAACTGACGGTGCAGGCGCTGCGCAAGGCGCCGAGCGCCATCCACCGCGACGGCGACGTGGTGGTGGTCGACCCAAGCGGTGCCGGCCCGTTCACGGCCATCGCCGCCGACCGCCCCTTCGTGCTGGGCGACAGCCTCACCCTGCGCAGCGCGCAAGCGGCGCGTGAGATGACGGTGGTCGTGGCCTTTGGCGACAGCGCCGCCCAGGCCAGCGAGCGCGCACTGGCGCTGGTGAAGCGTGAGCCGATCAGCGCCGAACGCAGGGCACTATATGAAGCGCTGACCAAAAGCTACCTGTCCACCAGCGACGCCGAATACAACAAGGCGCTCAACTGGGCCAAGGCGGCCAGCCGCATGTTCGTGGTGGAGGAATTCGGCACCGGCATCTGGGCCGGCCTGCCCTGGTTCCGCGACAACTGGGGCCGCGACACCTTCATCGCGCTGCCCGGCACCTTGCTGGTAGCGGGCCAGTTCGAGGACGCCAAAGCCGTGCTGTCGAACTTCGCGCGCTACCAGAACCTGCGCGAGCCGCGCGACAGGGAATACGGCCGCATTCCCAACCGCGTCGCGGCAGGCGAGAGCATCATCTACAACACCGTCGACGGCACCCCGTGGATGCTGCGCGAAGCCTTCGAGTACATCCAGTACACCGGCGACAAGGCGTTTGCGCGCCAGATGTACCAGCTCGCCCTGCCCTACTTCGACGGCGCCATCGCCAACTATGCCGACCAGGATGGCCTGCTGGCGCACGATTCGGCCGACACCTGGATGGACGCGCGCATCGACAACAAGGACCCGTGGTCCGCACGCGGCCCGCGCGCCGTCGAAATCCAGGCCCTGTGGCATACCGCCCTCAAGACCGGCGCCTGGCTGGCCACGCAGGCGGGCGACGACGCCCGCGCGCGCCAGTGGAACGCACTGGCCGCCAAGGCGCAACGCAGCTTCCTCAAGCTGTACTGGGACGGCAGCGTCATGGCCGACCGCCTGCGCGGCGACTCCAGCCGCGATACCAAGGTCCGCCCCAACCAGCTGATGCTGGTATCGATCCCGTTCGACGACTTCATCCCGCCCAAGGTGCAGGCGCGCGTGACGCGCAACGCGGTGTCCGAACTGCTCTACCCCTACGGCATCGCCTCGCTGAGCCAGGACGATCCCTACTTCCATCCGCGCCATGAAAACCCGGATTTTCACCACAAGGATGCGGCCTACCACCAGGGCACCATCTGGGGCTGGAATGCCGGCTTCACGGTCACGGCCCTGAACAAGTTCGGCTACCAGGACCTGGCGTGGAAACTGAGCCGGAACCTGGGCCGGCAAATCCTCGGCCTGGGCACCTTGGGGAACATGAGCGAACTGCTCGACGCCCTTCCCGGCGACGACGGCAAGCTCAAACCATCCGGCACCTGGGCGCAATCATGGAGCGTGGCCGAATATGCGCGCAACGGCTACCAGGATTATGTCGGCTTTCGTCCACGCCTGCTCGACAACACGCTGGCCTTCACGCCCGCCATCCCCGCTGCGTGGAGCGCCTTTTATGCGGCCCTGCCCTTCGGCGCGGCCGACAATATCGAAGTCGATTTCCGCCGCGTGGGAAAACAGCAGCACTGGAAGCTGCGCCTGAACGGCGCCAGGCCGCGCAAGGTGTCGTTCAACTTCCTGAGCGACGACAAGCGCCGTTCGCAACTCGCGTTCGACCTCGCTCCCGGCACGACGGCCCTGCTGGTGACCGGCGGCGGCAAGGCCACGGTCGATGGCAAGCCGCTTGCGGTGCGTGCGCGCCAGGCCAGCTACGCCGGCGACATCGGCGAGCTCGTTTTCCAGACGCCCGGGCGCTACCGCGCCGGCGACTTCCCCATGCTCAAATCGAAGGATGCCTTGCAAGGCATTATCGAACGTAAGGAATACCGCTGATGTTCACGTCCACCCACCTGCTGGCCGCCGCCCTGTTCTCGGCCAGCGCCGCCGGCATCGCCGACAGCGGCACGCTGGCTACGCCCATGTACCTGCGCGGCGGCTTCAATGGCTGGGGCCTTGATCACCCGCTGGCCTACAAGGGCAATGGCGTGTACGAAGCGGAGGTCCTGGCCAGTCCCGGCTACCACGGCTTCAAGGTCGGCAGCAAGGACTGGTCGGCCGAATGGGTGATCGACCCAAGCGCCAGCGTCACCGTATCCGCCGGCACCAGCTACAAGTTGCAGGCCAAGGCCGGGCCCGAGGACTATCTGCTCATCAAAAAGACGTCCATCTGGCGCTTTTCCGTCGACGCATCCGACCCTGCGGCGCCACTGCTGCGCGTGGCGCAGACCGGCATGCCGCCCGCCAGCACGGACGACCCGCACCAGGGCCACGTGCTCAGCGTCGCCATCAAATACGGTAGCGACACGGTGCGCTTTTCGACACCCGACGCGGCGACGGCGCTGCGCAGCTACACCCAGTCGACGACCATGCCGCTGCGCGACCCCGGCCCGCCATCGACGACTTACCGCGAAGCTGCGGACAGGCCAACGGTGCGTAGCGGCAGCCTGGCCTTCGACGCGCTGTTTGCGCTGGCGCTCGATGAAATGAAACAGAACGCGGTAGCGCAAATCAAGGATGGCAATTACAACGGCGCGAATGCCATCGACTGCGACTGCTTCGAGACCGGCGAAAAATGGCATTACGTGTGGACGCGCGACCTGTCGTACGCGGCCGACCTGGGGCTGGCAATGCTCGACCCGGAGCGGGTGCGCAATTCGCTCGACTTCAAGTTGTCCGGCTACCGGCCCGGCATCGCGCGCGCGCCGCAGGTGGCGGGCAGCGCCGATGGCCTGCAGATCATCCAGGATACCGGCAGCGGCGGCAGCTGGCCGGTCAGCACCGACCGCGTGGCCTGGGTGCTCGGCGCCGAGGCGGCGCTCGATAATTTACCACCGGCGCAGCGCGCACGGTTCGCCGCACGCGCGCTGCAGGCGCTGGTCAACACGCTGGAAAACGACCGCATCGCTGCGTTCGACGCCGCCTCCGGCCTGTACATGGGCGAACAATCCTTTCTCGACTGGCGCGACCAGAGCTACGCCGCATGGATCGTGGGCGACCTGGCCTCGCTGGCCAGCTCCAAAGCCCTGTCCACCAACGTCCTGCACTACAAGGCGCTGACCCTGGCCGCGTCGCTGGCGCATGACAGCGGCGACCTTGCGCGCTCGGCAAAATACGCCGGCTGGGCGGCGGCTCTCAAGCGCAGCATCAACCAGCGCCTGTGGCTGGAAGACGCTGGCATGTACAGCAGCCTGACGGCGCCCCACTTCGACGGCGCGCCGATGCATAAATTCGACTGGCTCGGACAGGCGCTTGCCATCGTTACCGGCGTGGCCGACGGCGAACGCGCACGCCGCATCCTCGCCAGCTATCCGCACGGGCCGATGGGCGCGCCCGTGATCTACCCGCAGCAGCAAGGCATGCCGGTGTACCACAACCGCGCCATCTGGCCCTTCGTAACCGCCTACGGCCTCAAGGCCGCCAGCCTGCACGCCAACGTCAGCGTGGCCGACGCCGCGTACGACACGCTGATGCGTGGCGCCGCCCTGAACCTGTCGAACATGGAAAACCTGGAGTGGATCTCGGGCCAGCCGCTGCTGCTCGACGAACAGCAGCCGGCCCTGATCGGCCCCGTGATCAACTCGAAGCGCCAACTATGGTCGGTCGGCGGCTATCTCGGCATGGTGATCGGGAACGTGTTCGGCGTCGACGTGTCAGGCAGCGGCATCGAAGTGCGCCCCTTCATCACCGCCAAGCTGCGGCGCGAGGTGTTCGGCGCTGCCTCCGCCATCACCCTCGACAATTTGAGCGTGCGCGGAAAGCGCATCACGGTGCGCATCGCGCTGCCCGATGCGACGAATGAAACAGGCTACTACCCGCTCAAGACCATCACGCTGAACGGCGCCGCCACGGCGCAGTCCATCGCCTGGGACCAGTTGCCCGACAACGCGACCATCGATATCGCGCTCGGCCCACTGCAACAAGGCGACCAGCGAATCCGCCGCGTCGACACGGCGCCCTACGCCGAAGG
The DNA here is from genome assembly GCF_030348125.1 of Massilia sp. DJPM01. Lineage (NCBI taxonomy): Bacteria > Pseudomonadati > Pseudomonadota > Betaproteobacteria > Burkholderiales > Oxalobacteraceae > Massilia > Massilia sp. DJPM01. The sequence continues at coordinate 34,231 of NZ_JAQOZV010000052.1, read as the reverse complement.
GCCGGATGTCTTCGGGCCGCGCGAGCCGTCCATCGCCAAGGAGGCCACAGCGGCCACGCTGCGGATCGATGCCAACGGCAATGGCGCCGGCACCGTGTACAACGTCTACCGCGACGGCAAGCTGGTTGCGGCCGGGGTGGCGGCCGGCGAGTGGCGCGACCGCGCCGCGCCGGCAGCCGCGTGCTACGCCATCGAGGCGCGGTTTTCCGTGTCCGGCAACCGCAGCCACCACAGCGTGCCGCGCTGCACCGGAGTGGCGGTCGAGGCCCCGGCAATGGCCGGCGGCGTGGCGCAGCAGCACGTGAAGGACTGGGGCAAGCCGGGCGAGCGCCTGCGTTTCGGCGCGGTCCGGATCGCGCAGGCCGGCGAGTACGGCGTGCAGGTGCGTTACCATAATGGCGCCAACCAGATCAACCTGGGAATCAGCGGCGGCGTAAAATGGCTGGTCCTGAAAGACGCCTCCGGCCGCATTGCGGCGCAGGGCGTGGTGCAGCTGCCGCACGCGCGCACCGGCAAGACCGGCGCGCAGCCGGTACTGTCGACGCCTTTGCGCACGCGCCTCAAGCCCGGCCTGTACGCGCTGGAGATGAGCGACTTCTATAATATGAGCTACCTGCAAAGTAACAGCACCTTCAGCGCGGCCGGTGGCGCCGGAGGTCCATCCAACAAATTCGATGTTGTCGGCGCGCGCCTGCTGCGCCTGAAATAAAAAAGGAAAACGCAATGACACTGGCACGAGTTACGCTGCTCGCGGCAAGCCTGCTGCCACTGGCCGCACACGCCACCACGGTACGCGTCCATTACGAGAGCGCCAAGGGCGGCGTCGCCATCCGTGGCGACAAGGGGCCGATGTCCTGGTCGAAGGGCGCCGCGGCCACCAGCGACGACGGCAAGGTATGGACCTATACCTGGCCCGACGAACTTGGCGACGTTGTCATGAAACCGGTGCTGGGCGATGAAAAAATCGCCATCGGCGGCACCTACAAACTCGCCGCCGGCAGCACGCGCGACATCTATCCCTTCTTCGGCGCGCCGTTCGGCAAGGTGAAAATCATTCCCGGCTTCGCCTCGCCGCAGCTCAAGAACAGCCGCAGCCTGCGCATCTACCTGCCGCCAAGTTACGACGAAAATCGGGCCAAGCGCTATCCAGTGCTGTACATGCACGACGGCCAGAACCTGTTCGACGCGAAAACCGCCGCCTACGGCGTTGAATGGGGTGTGGACGAAACGGTGAACCGGCTGGTCGCCACCGGCCTCATGGACGAGATCATCGTGGTCGGCATCGACAACACGCCCGAACGCATCGCCGAATACACCACCTGCTGCGATCCGCAGTACGGCGGCGGCCAGCTCGATACCTATCAGCGCTTCGTGGTCGACACCGTGAAGCCGTATATCGACAGCACCCTGCGCAGCATGCCCGGCAAGGAATCGGCCGCCATCATGGGCTCGTCGCTGGGCGGAATCGCCTCGGTTTATATCGCGCAGAAAAATGCGGCCGTGTTTTCAAAGGCCGCATCGGTGTCCGGCTCGTTCTGGTGGAACAGGCAGGAATTCGTCACAAGCCTGCCGCCACGCCTGCCGGTCCGGTTCTATCTGGATGCCGGCACCGTCAAGGATGGTCTTGAAGAGACTCTCAAGATGCGCGACACGATGCTCAAGCAGGGCTACCGCCAGGACGCCGACCTGTTTTACCACGTCGCCGAAGGCGCCACCCACAACGAAAAATCGTGGGCCGCGCGCGTCGACAAGCCGCTCACCTGGTTCTTCCCCTGGCAGTAAGGGACGCTCAGCGCTTGCGGCGCTGCAGGTCGAGCGAGGTGACCTTGGCGAAATCGATCGGCTTGACGATATGGTCGTCGAAGCCGGCCTCCATCGCTTCCTCGCGGTCGCGCGCCTGGCCGTAGCCGGTCAGGGCGACCAGCACCGCGTCGTCCATGCCGGGCAGCTCGCGCATTTTGGCCGCCACCTGGTAGCCGCTCATGTCGGGCAAGCCGATATCGAGGAACACGTAGGCCGGCCTGAATTCGGCCGCGCGGTCGAGCGCCTGCTGGCCGCTGTACGCCACCTTCACATCGTGTCCACTGATGCCGAGCAGTTCGGCCAGCATGTCGGCCGCATCGACGTTATCGTCCACCACCAGGATGCGCGCGGCGGCGGCATCGTCCGCACCCGGCGCCACGATGCCTTGGGTGGCGCTGCCCACCGCATCGATCGGCAGGCGCACCTCGAACACGCTGCCCTCGCCCACCCCGGCGCTGAAGGCGCTGACCGTCCCATGGTGCAGCGAGACCAGCGTGCGCACCAGCGACAGGCCGATGCCCAGGCCATCCTGCACCCGGTCCGGCGTGAAGCCGTCCTGGGCGAACAGGTCGAAAATGTAATCGAGCTTGCTGGCGGCAATGCCGATGCCATTGTCCGAAATGCGGATCAGGATTTCCGCCCCGGTCACCTCGGCCGAGAGCTTGACGACGCCGCCCGGCGGCGTGAACTTGAAGGCGTTGTGCAGCAGGTTGCCGACGATTTGCCCCAGCCGCACATGGTCGCCGCTGAGCCATACCTCGTGCGCCGGCAGCGTCACCTCCAGGCGCTGGTTGCGGCTCTCGGCGATATGCGTCACCGATTCGCGCGCGCTGCCGATAAAGGTCCGCAGCTCCACCCGCTCTTCGTGCAGCGTGATCTTGCCCTGCGAAATACGGGCCACGTCGAGCAAGTCTTCCACCAGCCGCACCAGGTGGCCGGTGTGGCGCAGGATGGTCAGGCGCGCCTTGTCCTGGCGCTCCGGCACGTTCGGGTCGAGGCGGCACAGCAGTTCGACCGCATTGCGGATCGGCCCCAGCGGATTGCGCAGCTCATGCGCCAGCGTGGCCAGGAATTCATCCTTGCGGCGGTCGACATCGCGCAACTCGCGCTCAACCTGGCCAAGGCGCAGCAGCGCCTTGACGTTGGCCACCAGTTCTTCCGGTTCGATCGGCTCGAACAGGTAATTATCGGCGCCGCCTTCGAGCGCCCGGATCTTGTCGGCCACGCCGATATACGACGCCGACGTTTGCAGCACCAGCACGGCGCGCGTGTCGGGATCGGCCTTGATCAGGCGGCACACCTCGAAGCCATTAATGTCGGGCAGCTTGACGTCGAGCAGGACCAGGTCCGGCTTGTCTTCGCGCGCGCGCAGCAGGGCCGAGCTGCCGTCGGCGGCCTCGATCACCTTGAAACCGGCACGCGTGAGGATGCGCGACTTGGCGTAGCGCGCTCCTTCGCTGTCGTCGACGTTAAGGATCAGGGAATCGGCAAATGGCATGGACTGCATGGTGGACCTCAATCCGGTTGGTATGGTTGTGGCGGTACGGGGACGGCGCCTCCCTCTTGGGCGCAAGTGAGCGGGACCGACACCCAGAATACGGAACCGGCGCCCGGCACGCTGTCGACACCGACCGCGCCGCCCAGCAGGTCGGCCAGCTTGCGGCACAGCGGCAAGCCCAGGCCAGTGCCCTTGACGCGCGTCTGCAAGCGGTTTTCGATCTGGCTGAATTCCTCGAATATGAAAGTCTGGTCCGCCTTGGCGATTCCCAGCCCGGTATCGGCCACGCTGAAGTGCATCATACCCTGCTCGGGCAGAACGGTCGCACGGACCGTGATTTCTCCCCGCTCCGTGTACTTGATGGCATTTGAAATGAAATTGCGCAGGATCTGCGACAGCTTGCCCTGGTCGCTGTGCAGCGCCAGCGCCGCCGGCTCCAGGAAGATCAAGGCCAGGTCGGGACCATGCAGCAAGGGCCGCATCAGGCCGCGCAAGGTGCTGAACATGTCGGCTACCAAAAAGCGCTCGGCCCGCACATCGACCTTGCCCGCTTCGATCTTGGCCAGGTCGAGCAGGTCGTCGACCATCTCGTTCATGGCGACCGTGCCCTGCAAGATGTAGTTGACCTGCTTTTCCTGCTCGTCCGACAGTTCGCCGTCGGCGCGCGCCAGCAGCAGCTTGGCCAGCGCCCTGATGGAACTGAGCGGCGTGCGGAATTCATGGCTCATGTTCGACAGGAAGCGCGACTTCGCCTGGTCGGCGCGGCGCAGGTGCGCCGCCTTTTCGTCCAGCTCCGCGTACAGCATCTTGACGGCGCGGTTGTTCTCTTCGAGTTCGCGCGTGAGCTGCAGCAGCTCTTCCTGGCGCGCCTTGAGTTCATCGAGGGTGCCGAGCAGTTCCTGGTTCTGCTGCTGCACTTCGCCCAGCATCGAATCGGGCGCCAGCGCATTGAGGTGCGCGCACATGTCGCCCACCATGCGCGCCGTCATGCGCGGCGCATCGCTGGCGAAGCGCTTTTGCAGCACGATGTGGGTACCGCTGGCGGGCGCCGTGCTGATGTCGCAACGGTCCATCAGGCGGCGCGCACCCAGGATACCCAGACCCATGCCAGTCGGCGACTGATAGCGCCCGGACAGCACCAGCTCCAGGTCGGCGATGCCGGGGCCCTGGTCGTCGATGCGGATTTGCAGCGCCTGCACGCCGCCGGCATCCTCGATCGAAAACTCGACCTTGCCGCCGTGCGCGTAATTGAAGACGTTACGCGCCAGTTCGGACACCGAGGTCGCGATGCGCACCTGGTCCTGCATGGCGAAGCCGCACAGCACCGCGATCTCGCGCGCCCGCTGGCGCGCGCCTACCACATCAAGCTCGGTGCCGATGGCGATCTTGAGGATCCGCAGCGACATTACCGAAGCTCCCGTTCGCGTATCACCAGCACGCTGGCGTCGTCGCGCTGGCGCGCGAAATCGCGGTACAGCACCGCCGCGATCAAGCCCGGATGGCGGAATATCAAGCCGGGATAGGCATCCAGGTCCCAGCGCGTTCCCAAGCCATCGGAATGCATGATCAGCATGGCCCCGGGTGTCCAGGGATGGGTGAACTTCTGCACCTTGCGCAGATTGCTGCCGACAATGCCATTGTGCGACATGAGGTGGCGGCGCGCGCCGCGATCGAAAATGCAGCCGGCGATATTGCCGATGCCGGCGAACGTGAGTTCGCCCGCGTCGCAATCGATGGCGGCCACGGCCAGCGCCGCGCCGCGGGTGCCATGCAGGGCGCCGTGCGCCAGCTGCATCAGTTCGGACACGCCCACGGCGGGACGTTCGGCCACCAGCGCGACAGCCGCCTCCGAGGCGACGGCCGCTTGCGGACCATGGCCCAGGCCATCGGCCATGCCGACCGTCAGGCCCCAGTTGGCCAGCCCGAAGTCCCAGGCGTCGCCGCACACGTCCTCGCCCGGTAGCGGCAGGCACACGGCACCCGCTTCCCAGTCCGGCAGCGGAGCGCCGGCGGCGCCGCTCCAGACGATCATCAGCAGCACCGTGCCCTGGCCTTCGAGCGAATAGATATCGAATTCCGGCGCCAGGCGGCTGATGGCGCCCAATCCCACGCCGTAGGTGCCGGCGGTCGAATTGCCGTCTTCCATGCGCAGCGCCACGTTGGCCATGCCGGGACCGCGGTCGAGCGCGATCACTTCCACGCCGGCGCGCTCGCCCGCATGCAGCGCGCGCAGCAGGATCTCGCCTTCGCGGGCATGCTTGACGATGTTGGTGGCCGCCTCGGTGATCACGATGGCCAGCTGGCCGGCGCGTGTCTCGTCGAAGCCCAGCTGGCGCGCCAGGGTATTGCCGGCGCGCCGGGCCGATGCGATTTCGCTCAATTCGCCTACATGAAACGCCGTTTGCCTACCAAATCTGTTCAAAACAGCTTCCATTTCGCGATCGTGACGGTGGTGCCCTTGCCCGGCACGCTATCGAGGATAAAGTCGTCGGCCAGGCGGCGCGCGCCCGACAGGCCCAGCCCCATGCCGCCGCCGCTGGTGTAGCCATCGGTCAGGGCCAGCTCGATATCGGCGATGCCTGGTCCCTCGTCGATGAAGCTGACGCTCACGCCGCGCTTGCCGCCGCGCTCGACCAGTTCGAGTTCGGCCCGCCCGCCGCCGCCGTAGCGCAGCGTATTGCGCGCCAGTTCACTGGCTGCGGTGACCATCTTGGTCTGTTCGATCAGGGAGAACTTGAGCGCGACCATTTCATCGCGCACCAGCTTGCGCAGGCGGACCACGTCTTCATCGGTGACCAGAGGGGCGTGAACCAGGCCATCGGCGGCACTCACGGCACGCCCTGCCGTTGAACCGCGGCGGTCATTCCGGTTCCTGCTGAAGCAGGGCCAGGCCGCGTTCCACATTCAGGGCGGTGCTCACGCCCTCGAGCGTCAGGCCCAGTTCCACCAGCGTGATCGCCACGGCCGGCTGCATCCCCACCAGCACCGTGCGGGCGTCGAGAATCCGGGCCATGGCGGCCGTGTGGCTGATCATGCGGCCGATGAAGGAGTCGACGATGTCGAGCGCCGAAATATCGATCAGCACACCCGTGGCGCGGTCCTTGACGATGCGCGCGGTCAGGTCGTCCTGCAGGGTCATGGCCAGGCGGTCGTGCATGTCGACCTGGATCGTCACCAGCAGCAGCCGGCCCATTTTCAGGATGGGGATGCGTTCCATGGTCTAGCGCGCGTTGTGCGGATGGGTGATGGTCGAGCCGGTGCGTTTGAGGGCCACCACGAAGGCGTCCGCCAGGGTGGCCTTGGTGACCACGTCTTCCAGGTTCACGCCAAGGTGCACGATGGTCTGCGCGATCTGCGGGCGGATGCCGCTGATGATGCAGTCGGCACCCATCAGGCGCGCGGCGGCGATGGTTTTGAGCAGATGCTGGGCCACCAGGGTGTCGACGGTCGGCACGCCGGTGATGTCGATGATCGCGATCGAGGCGCTGGTGTCGACGATTTTCTGCAGCAGGTTCTCCATCACCACCTGGGTGCGGGCGCTATCGAGGGTACCGATCAGCGGCAGGGCCAGCACGCCGTCCCACAGCTGGACGACCGGCGTGGACAGCTCCAGCAATTCCTGCTGCTGGCGCAGGATGACCTGTTCGCGCGCCTTCTGGTACACCTCGATGGTGAACAGGCCGAGGCGGTCGAACAGGGCGCTGGTGGAGGTGGTTTCCTCGACCAGCTGGATCGGATCGTCGGCCAGCGCGGTGCGCAGGTAAGCGAACAGCGGCTCTTTCAGCGCGAAGATGAAGCTGGCGGTGTCGATCGACGAAAAGCCCTGGCGCACGCGCGCCTGCGAGATTTCGGTCAGCATGTGGCGGGTGTCATCCCAGGCCGCGCCTTCGATATCGTTGGTGGCGCCGCGTCCGAGCGCCTGCACCAGCAAGGGCAGGAAGCGGGTGGCTTGCTGGCGCAGTTCGGCCTCGGCGTTCTTGTCGCGCCGAATCATCCGCGTCATCAGTCCCGACAACCACACTTCCAGCAGCTCATTTTCGAACTTGGTGATAATCAACGCTAACTGCGGGCTTTTGTCGGTGCTCATTGGATCCTTTTAGGGATAGTACGGCTGAGTATGGGAAGGCAATGGACGGCCCGGTTGTGGTCGCGGCAATCTTCCACTTATTATATAGATACTCGACAAGCAACCGTGCACAATTAGCACCGGTTCCCCCTCCGAATCCGCCCGCCCGCGCGCCCCGTATCCGCAGGAAAACGACTTACCCAACCGGGGTCAGAGCTCTGACTCGAAACAGGTCAAAAAATACCCAACCGGGGTCTGACCTCTGACTCGAAACCGGGGTCTGACCTCTGACTCGAAACCGGGGTCTGACCTCTGACTCGAAACATTTCCATATCGGGGTCAGAGCTCTGACTCGAAACATGTCAAAAAAGAGGGGGCGATGGCCTGGCGCGACGATGGCGTGAAGGGGGGGAGTGAGCTTGCATGCTGCAAAACCGGCGGCCGGCGCCGGCTTCGGGAGCAAGATGTTGCGAGTCAGAGCTCTGACCCCAATGAAGAATTGTTTCGAGTCAGAGCTCTGACCCCGATTCAGAAATGTTGTGGGAGGGATTTAGAATTCTTCCCAGTCGTTTGCGCCGGCCGGTACCGGGCGCGCCGGGGAGGGTTTGTTCGCGGACAGACGGGCGGCCGGCACGGCCGGACGCGCTGCCGGCGCGGCCCGCTGCAGTGCACGCGCCGCCGGCGCCGCCGCCACGTGCCGCTCGCTGATCTTGAACACGCTGACCGCTTCGGCCAGGCTGGCCGCCTGCTGCTTCATCGATTCCGCCGCCGCCGCCGCTTGCTCCACCAAGGCCGCGTTTTGCTGCGTGACGGCATCCATTTGGCCGATGGCATCGTTGATCTGGTCGATCCCAACGTTCTGCTCGCTACTGGCTACGGCAATCTCGGCAATGATCGCCGTGACCCTTTGCACGCTGGCCACCACTTCTTCCATGGTATTGCCCGCCTGTCCGACCAGCTTGCTGCCGGTTTCGACCTTGTCCACCGAGTCGCCGATCAGGGTCTTGATTTCCTTGGCCGCCGCCGCCGAGCGCTGCGCCAGGTTGCGTACTTCGGAGGCGACCACGGCAAAACCGCGCCCCTGCTCGCCCGCCCGCGCCGCTTCCACGGCGGCATTCAAGGCCAGGATATTGGTTTGGAAGGCAATCCCATCAATCACGCCAATGATGTCGACAATCTTCTTGGACGAGTCGTTGATCGACCCCATGGTATGGATCACTTGCGCCACCGCATCGCCGCCGCGCACCGCCACCACCGAGGCGGCGCTGGCCAGCTTGGTCGCCTGGCTGGTGTTTTCATCATTCTGCTTGACGGTCGAGGTCAGCTCTTCCATGGCGGAGGCGGTTTCTTCGAGCGAACTGGCCTGTTCTTCGGTACGCGCCGACAAGTCCAGGTTGCCGTCGGCGATTTCACTCGACGCCGCCGCAATCGCATCCGTGCCGGCGCGCACCTTGCCGACGATCTCGGCCAGGCTGTCGTGCATGTCCTTGAGCGACTTGAGCAGCATGCCGATTTCATCGCTGCCGCGCGCCACGATCAAGGTCGACAAATCGCCGCTGGCCACTGTGCGCGCGATGTTGACCGCTTCGTTGAGCGGCCCGGTAATGCTGCGTACCAGCCACACCATGATGGCCGCGCCGACCGCCACCGTGACCAGCACGATCACCAGCAACTGGATGGTCGCGGAGCGTTCGACGGCGGCCTGCTCCTTGGCCATGGCCACCGTCAGCGCGCGCGACTCGGTGCCGATGAAGGCGACAATCGCGTCGATCTTCTGGGTCGGCTCGCGGTCCATGCCCTTGACCAGCTTGTCGACCGCTTTGTAGCTCTCCGGATCGGCACCATCGAATTTTTTCAGCGCGCCCAGGTAGTTCTTGCCCAGTTCATCGGTGGCCTTGATCGCCTCGTCGACCAGCGGCGTGCGCAGCCCCAGTTCGCCGAGAATCGTATTCACCCTGCCCAGTTCGGCGCGGGTGGTCTCGCCGCTCTTGCGGAACGAGGCCGAGTATTTTTCCAGCTGGGCCGGGTCGGTGCCGCGCAGCAGGATATTCTTCCATTCCTGCACCTGGATCTTGAATTCGACCTGGGCACTGCGCGCCATGTCGACCGCGTCGGTCAGCTTGGCGGCGCGCTGCATGGCCAGCGCGCTCTGGACGTTGGCGCTGGACAGGGATGACCAGGCGCCCAGGCCAACCAGCAGGAAGGCGGCAAAAAAGAAAACACCGAGCGCACCAAGGCGTACGGCAATTCGGAGGTTGGCGAGTTTCATGGTCTCTCTCGGAGGATAGTTGCGTTAACGTCTGTAAAGACGCTTGCTGTGCAACTCATCATGAACCCGCCCAAGATAAAAAGAAATACGTTTCAGTTAACTGACGACAAGTATTTTATGCAGCCGCACACAGTTCCATCGTGTACAGCCGGGTGCCCGCATCTTCCGGTGTTAGGTGGACAATCTTTTCGAAACGCAGGCCCAGTTTTTCGAGCAAGGCCTGCGAAGCGCCGTTCTGCGGCGAGGCAATCGCCAGCAAGCGCCCCAGGCCGAGCGTGTCGCGCGCGTAGGCGAGCACGCCAGTGGCCGCTTCCAGCGCATAGCCGCAGCCGCGCCAGGCGGGCAGGAAGGCGTAGCCGATGTCGACCCCGGGCAGGGTGTCGCGCTTGATCAGCCCGCACATGCCGATCGCCACCCCGCGGTCCCTGAGCGCCACCAGCCAGATCGCATGGCCGAGCGCTTCCTGCATCTTGACCGGGCCGTTCTCGATGTGCAGGCGCGCCGCCTCCAGGGTGCGGATGCCGCGGTCGCCGATGTGAGCGATGAAATCGGGATCGTTGACCAGCTCCAGGTAGAACGGCGCATCGGCCGCTTCCACCGTGCGCAGCGCCAGCCGGGGGGTAGCGAGGATGTTCATCGCCCCCCCGGCGCCGGCCAGCCGGCCGGCTCCATCAACAGCTGGTACATCACGTAGGCGTCCACATAACCCAGGCGCGCATGGCGGAACGACTTGGGCAGGGTGCCGACAATCGCAAAGCCGAGCTTTTTCCACAGCGCGACGGCGGCCAGGTTGCTGCTGATGACGTAGTTGAACTGCATCGCCAGGTAGCCCTGGCGGCGCGCTTCGTCCAGGCTGTGGCTGCCGAGCAGGGTCCCCACGCCGGCGCCCTGCGCGGCCGGGCTGACCATGTACGAGGCATTGGCCACGTGCGCGCCCAGGTCCATCTGGTTCGGCACCAGCTTGTACATGCCCAGCACGCACCCGTCGGCATCGACGGCCACGAAGCTGGTCGAGCGCGGGTTGAACCAGTAGTCGGCGCAAGCCGCCCTGGAAGTGCCCGGCGCGAAAGGATAGGATTCGCCGGCCTCGATGACGGCGTCGAAAATCGTCCACATCGCGCCGATATCGGTATCGGCGGCTGGACGGATCTGGATCTGATGCTGGCTCACGCGCCCCTCCTGGTTGAACGTCGCGCCATGTTCATGTTTTGGCAAGGTTGACCGCTGCCGAGTGTAGCACCGATGGCGCCCTGCCCGTCAAGCCTTCACCTCGGCCCGAGGCGGAAATCGGTGGCGGCCGCGCGCCCCGGCAGGTTCAGGGTGGCGCGCGCGCGCGGCGCTTCGCTCACCACCACGCCGCGCCGGATCACCATGCGCCGCACCGCGCGCAGGCGGATCGCTTCGACCGTGCTGGCCGCGTCCAGCAGCACCAGGTCGGCGTGGCAGCCGGGCGCGAGGCCGTAGCCTTCCAGCCCAAGGATGCGGGCCGGGACCTCGGTCACCGCCAGGAAGCACTGGTGCATCGCTTCCTGCCCGGTCATCTGCGCCACGTGCAAGCCCATATGCGCCACTTCCAGCATGTCGGCCGAGCCCAGGCTGTACCAGGGGTCCATGACGCAGTCGTGGCCGAAGGCGACGTCGACGCCGGCCGCGATCAGCTCGGGCACGCGCGTCATGCCGCGCCGTTTCGGGTAAGTGTCGTGGCGGCCCTGCAGGGTGATGTTAATCAGCGGGTTGGCAATCGCCGCCACGCCCGCCTCGCGGATCAGCGGCAGCAGCTTGCTGACATAGTAGTTGTCCATCGAGTGCATCGAGGTCAGGTGCGAGCCGGCCACCCTGCCCTGCATGCCGAGGCGCTGGGTTTCGAAGGCCAGCGTTTCGATATGGCGCGACAGGGGGTCGTCCGACTCGTCGCAGTGCATGTCCACCCGCAGTCCCTGCTGCGCCGCGTATTCGCACAGCAGGCGCACCGAGGCCGCGCCTTCGCTCATGGTGCGCTCGAAATGGGGAATCCCGCCCACCACGTCCACCCCCATCTTGACGGCGCGCTTGAGGTTGTCAAAAGCGCTGGCGCTGCGCAAAATCCCGTCTTGCGGAAACGCGACCAGCTGCAGGTCCAGATAGGGCGCCACCCGGCGCCGCACTTCCAGCAGCGCTTCGACCGCCAGCAGGCGGTCGTCGCAAATGTCGACGTGCGAGCGGATCGCCAGCAAGCCGCGCGCGACCGCCCAGTCGCAATACTGCATGGCGCGCTCGACCAGCGCATCCTGGCTCAGGCCGGGTTTCAATTCGCCCCACAGGGCGATCCCTTCGAGCAGGGTGCCGCTCCGGTTCACCCGCGGCAAGCCGTAACTGAGCGTGGCGTCCATATGGAAGTGGGCGTCGACGAAGGGCGGCGTCACCAGGTCGCCGCCGGCGTCGACCTCGCGCGCGCCCTGCACGGCCAGGCGCGGGCCGACGGCGGCGATGCGCCCACCCTCGAGCGCGATATCAATCAGTAGGCGCCCGTCGGGCAGGCTGGCGTTGCGGATAACGAGATCCATCGATGGCTCCTTGGAAAAGGGGTGTCGCCCGATTGTAGCGAGTTCGGCCGCGGTTGGGCGGGGCCGCCGCAGCGTTGCCATGCCACTGCCATGCCAAACGGGTAAATGCTGCGATGCAAGATATTTTCGTGAGCACGCTTGAAAAATTGCTTTTCAAGGCAGGCAATCATGGATAGACTTAGCAATATTGCAGCGCGTCATAAAACACTTCCAAGGAACCCTCATGAGCAACCTTCCAGAACAGTTTTCCGCAGCACGCAAAGCCCAGCTCGAAGCCCAGCTCGACGCTTTCCGCCATTTTTCCGGCAAGGCGGTCGAACATACCCAGAAGCTGATTGCCCTGAACCTGCGCACCACCCGCGCCAGCGTTGAAAAATCCACCGCCGCCTTCCAGCAGTTGCTGGCCGCAAAAGACCCGCGCGACCTGCTGGCGCTGACCGCGCACAGCCACGAGAGCTTCAACACCATGCTCGACTACGGCCGCGCCCTGTTCGGCATCGCCGGCAGTGCGGGCACCGACGCCGCCAAGGTGACGTCCCTGTCCGCGCCCAGCCTGGCGCGCGCGTCCGCCAACGATGAAGCGCACGGCGACGAGCAAGCCGCCGCCAGCGCTGCCCCGGCCGAACCCGACACCGACGATGAGCCCATCATCGTCAGCATGAACCCGATCGGCGAGTCCGACCCCGATCCGCTGCCGCTGGCCGACGCCACGCCGATCGCGCGCGCGGTCGCCGGCATCGTCGCCGGCGCCTCGCAAGACGCGCCCTCGGCCGCGCCGCTGGCGGCCGACGACGCGATCCAGATCGACGTCTCCGGCATCAAACCGGTCGACGCCGCGCCGCCGGCTCCGCATTCGGGCAGGCCGGGCATCGGCAAACTGGCCGATGCGTCCGCATCGAAAGGCGCGCGCAAAAAGTAAGGGCGAGCGCCAGACAAGGCCGGCCTCTGCGCCAAGTTGCCAAAAGTAGTAAATTGACGGGCTTCGGCCCGTTTTTTTCATCTGGGCGCAACTTCCAAGGAACGTAATGAGTTTATCGAAGCTCGTCGGCAGCTTTGTGCGCCGCCATTGGCGCTCGTATATATCGTCGGCCTTCATGCTGGCCGGCGTGGCCGCATTCACGGTCTGGATTCCACGCAAGATCGGCGCGCTGATCGACGGCCTGGCCACGCACAGCCTGGCACCGGGCGACCTGCTGCGCGGACTGCTGCAACTGCTCGCCATGGGCGTGGCCATCTACCTGCTGCGGGTCGGCTGGCGCCTGCGCCTGTTCGCCGCCGCCTACCAGCTCGGGGTCGAACTGCGCACGCGCTTTTACGCGCGCCTGTCGGCCCAGGGACCGGCGTTCTACCAGAAGCAGCGCACCGGCGACCTGATGGCGCTGGCCACCAACGATATCGACGCCATCGAAATGGCGGCCGGCGAAGCCATGCTGGCCGGTTTCGACGGCACCCTGACCCTGGTCATGGTACTGGGGATCATGACGCTCGGCGTCGACTGGCGCCTGGCCTGCATCGCCCTGCTGCCCTTTCCCTTCATGGCGTTCGCGTTCTGGCGCATCTCCAGCCATATCCACGTGGCGGCCACCGACTCGCTCAAGCGCTTTTCCAGCCTGAACGACCATGTGCAGGAAGCCCTGTCGGGCGTGCGCACCCTGCGCGCGCTGGGGCTGGAGCAGCGCAGCGCGACCCAGTTCGGCGAACTGGCCGCGCGCGCGGCCGACGCCAGCCTGCGCGCCCAGAAATGGGAAGCGGCCTACGAGCCGGCCGTCGGCCTGACCCTCACCGCCGCCAGCGCGCTCACGCTCGGCCTGGGCGGCTACCTGGTCTGGCAAAACCAGCTGACCATCGGCGCGCTGACCAGTTTTACGATGTACCTGGGCCAGTTGATCTGGCCGATGTTCGCGGCCGGCTGGGTGCTCTCGCTGATCGAACGCGGACGCGCCGCGCTGGCGCGCGTGCAGCCCCTGCTCGACACGCCCCTGAGCGTGGACGACCATGGCACGGTGGCCGAGCTGGCCCCGGGCGCGCTGGTGCTCGCGCAGGTTGGCTACACCTACACCGGGCAAACCGTCCCGGCGCTGGCCGGCGTGTCGTGCAGCGTCGCGCCCGGCCAGACCCTGGGCCTGGTGGGACCGACCGGTTCCGGCAAATCGACCCTGCTGCGCGTGCTGCTGCGCCAGGCCACGCCGCAAACGGGCGAGGCCCGCTGGGGCGGCCGCCCGCTGGCGGAATACACGCTGGCGACCCTGCGCGCCGCGATCAGCTGGGTGCCGCAGGAATCGTTCCTGTTCTCGGCCACCATCGCCGAGAACATCGCGCTGGCGCGCCCCGACGCCACCCGCGCGCAGATCGAACACGCGGCCCACATGGCCGCCATCCACGACGACATCCTGCGCTTCCCGCAGGGCTACGACACGCCGGTGGGCGAACGCGGCATCACCTTGTCGGGCGGCCAGCGCCAGCGCGTGGCGATTGCCCGCTCGCTGCTGGCCGACAGCACCCTGCTGCTGCTCGACGACGCCCTGTCGGCGGTCGATACCGGCACCGAAACGCGGATCCTGGAACACCTGGAAGAATTGCGGCGCGCGCGCCCCGAACGCAGCGTGATCATCGCCAGCCACCGGCTCTCGGCCGTGGTCAACGCCGACTTGATCGTGGTGCTGCGCGACGGGGGCATCGTCGAATCGGGCACCCACGACGCCCTGCTCGAACAGGGCGGCTGGTACGCCAGCCAGTGGCGCTATCAACAACTGGAGGCCAGCCTCGATGCACTCTGATACCACTCCCAAGGCCATGCGCGCACAGGCCGCGCAAGCCATTGGCCTGTTGCGCCGCGCCGCCCATCCCGACCGCCGGCACCTGCTGTGGGCCACCCTGTGGCTGATTCTCGCGGCCGCGCTGGAAGTGATCGGCCCGATCCTCGGCAAGGCCCTGATCGACGAACACCTGCTGCCGCGCCACCTGGATTTTCCGCGCATGGCCATGCTGCTCGGCGCCATGCTGGTGAGCGGCTGGATCGCCAGCTGGCTGCGCTACCTGCAACTGGTGCGCCTGTCGGGACTGGCCATGCGCTCAGTGCAGCGCCTGCGCGAATGGGTGTTCGGCCATGTGCTGCGCTTGCCGATGGCATTCTTCGACCGCGCCATCACCGGCCAGCTGATCAGCCGCGTGACCAACGACACCGAAGCCGTCAAGACCTTGTACATCCAGGTGCTGTTCGTGATCCTCGACAGCAGCATCGTGCTGGTCGGGACCATGATCGCCATGGCCTGGCTGGACTGGCGCCTGATGCTGATCGTGCTGGCCCTGGTGCCGGCGGTGGTGGTGATCGTGGTCGTCTACCAGCGCCTGTCGGCGCCTGCGGTGACGCGCGCGCGCGCCCTGCGCAGCGACATCAACGGCCAGATCGCCGAATCGATCGGCGGCATGAGCGTGCTGCAGGCGAATAACGCGCAACAGCGTTTCGGCGCGCGCTTCGCCGCCACCAACCAGTCTCACTACAAGGCGCGCCTGGCCGAGCTGCGTGCCAACGCGTTCTTGCTGCGCCCCGCGCTCGACCTGCTCAACGTGATCCTGCTGGCGGTGGTGATTTACAGTTTCGGGCAGCGCGACATGAACGCGGTCGAAGTCGGCGTGCTGTACGCCTTCATCAGCTACATCGCACGCGTGGTCGAGCCGATGATCCAGATCACCATGCAGTTCAGCGGCCTGCAGCAGGCCGTGGTGGCGACCGCGCGCGTGTCGGCCCTGCTCGACGAAGCCGGCGCGCCCGAACACGCGGCCGGGCGCGCGGCGCCCACCGGCCATGCGGCGCCCAACGCGCCGGCGGTGCGCATCCGCGACCTGACGTTCGGCTATGCGCCGGGCCAGGACGTGCTGCATGAACTGAACCTGGACGTGCCGCAGGGCGCCTTTTTCGGCATCGTCGGCCACACCGGCAGCGGCAAATCGACCCTGCTGTCGCTGCTGCTGCGCTACTACCCGTCGCGCCCGGGCTGCATCGAGATCAACGGCCAGCCGCTGGCGGCGATCGACAACGAACGTTTCCGCGCCGAGGTGGGACTGGTGCCGCAAGACCCGTTCCTGCTGGCGGCGTCGGCGCGCGAAAACATCGACATGGGGCGCGGCCTGTCGCAGGAAGCCATCGAAACGGCGGCGCGCGCGGCGCACGCGCACGACTTCATCGCCGCGCTGGAAGATGGCTACGAGACCTCGCTCGGCGAAGGCGGCTCGCGCCTGTCGACCGGCCAGAAGCAGCTCATTGCGATTGCGCGCGCGCTGGCCGGCAAGCCGCGCATCCTGCTGCTCGACGAAGCGACCTCGCACATCGACAGCGCCACCGAACAGGTGGTGCAGGAAGCGCTCAACGAACTGCGCGGAAGGGTCACCATCATCGCCATCGCGCATCGCCTCTCGACCATCCGCGAGGCCGACCGCATCGTGGTGCTCAATCACGGGCGCATCTCGGAAGCCGGTTCGCACGACGAGTTGATGCTGGTCGAGGGCGGCCTGTACCAGCGCCTGTACCTGTTGCAGCAGTTGGCGGTTTGAGTATTCCTAGCGCTGCGGGCGGCTGGCGTTCCACAGGTAGCCGCCGGCCAGCGCCAGCGCGCCCACCAGTGCGTACATGCCGAGCGAGTGCAGGTTGGCCGCGCCGTTAATACCGACGGCATCGAGCAGCGGCGCCCTGGTCGCGTTCAGGGCCACGTACAGCCCGAACAGGAACAGCGACAGGAACAGGCGCGCGCTGCGGCTGCAACGGCCGAACAGGCTGGCCAGCGCCGCCAGGCAGGCCACGCCGCTCACCAGCGCCAGCGCGCGCAGCGGCTGCGCCAGCGACCAGCGCAGCGCGACCGCCCCCGTAAACATCAGCCCGAGCAGTACGCTGGCCGCGTACTGGCGCAGGTAGCGGCGCGCCACGCCGCCGCTGACCACACCGGTCAGGTCCAAGGTGTCGGCGGCAAAGTCGCGCGTGCTCATGTCGCTCACCAGGATGCCCCAGCACGCCACCCCGGCCAGCAGCACCGCAGGCAGCGCGGCCGCCGGTGCCAGCAAGGCGGCCCCCGCGCACAGCAGCACCGCCAGCAGCGCCGACGGGGCGATGATGAAGCTCAGGGCGATATCGGCCAGCACCTGGCCGGCCACGCCGGGCAGGCGCGCGGCCAGGCCAAGCAGCGGCGCGGCCAGCGCGGCCAGGGGACGCAGCGCGGCGTTGAGCAGCGCCAGCGGCGAGCGGCGCACGCGCGAGCGGCCGGGCTTGACCCGGTCCGGCGAATAGCGGTGGAACAGCCACCACGCGGGCAGCAGCGGCAGGATCGCGATCAGGCCTGAAGCGCCGCGCAGCGCCATCATGCGCGCGCTCCACAGCAGCGATGGCAGCATCACCGGCGCGACGGCCGGATCGAACTTGCTGGAACCGATGGCAAAATTGGCACCGCTGACAAAGCCCTGGACCGTCGCCACCGCCGCCGCCAGTCCCGAAAAATCGAACACCATCAGCGCCGGCAGTTCGCTGCTCCCGGCCTGCGTCATCAGCGCCAGCTGCGCCACCCACAGCAGGAAGAACAGCAGGTCGCCGCCCTTGCCCATCAGCGGCGCCCAGCTGTCGAACAGGATGGCGCAGCTGGCCGCGAAAAACAGCATCGGCAGCAGCAACAGCATGTAGGTTTGCAGGTAGACCAGGGCCTCGATCGGGCCCTCGCCGCGTAGCGCGTGCAGCACCAGCATGGTGAGCATGAAGGCGGCCACCAGCGCGCCCAGATACGCCACGCAGCCCAGCCAGCGTCCCGCCAGGAACACGCCGCTGGCGACCGGCGTGGCGCCGATCACGCCGCCGATCCCGCTGCGCAAATCTTCGCTCATGCGCCCGCGTACCAGGTAAAAGCCACCCAGTCCGAACAGCACGGCGCCCAGCGTGGCGCTGCCCAGCGCCAGTGCGGAACTGGTGTAGAGCACGCGCGCCTTGTTAAAGACCAGCAGCGCCTCTCCGCCGGCCGGATCGGCGATCATCGCCCAGCTCAGGGCCACCACCGCCAGCAGCGCGACCATGGTGGAGGCGCGCCGCATGCGCAGGCGCACTTCGGCCAGCGCCAGCGCCCTGAGCACGTGCCGCTTCATGCGGCCTCCCTGAGCGCGTGGCGCTGCGCCATCAGTGCTTCTTCGAGGGTCGGTTCGGCCACGCGCGCCCCATCGCAGGGCGAGGCGCCATGGACGATGCGCAGCGCCACATGGTCGCCCTCGCGCTGCGCATGCAGCACGCTGACCCGCTTGCGCAACTGCTCGTAGTCGGCCGCGCCCACCTTGGCCGACCAGATGCGCCCGCGCGCCCGCTCGAGGATCACGCGCGGCGTCTCGCAGGCGATCAGTTTGCCGGCCTCCATGGTGGCCAGCTGGCCGGCGATGCTCTCGACGTCGGACACGATGTGGGTCGACATGATCACCAGCTTGTCGAATCCGAGTTCGCCGAGCAGGTTGCGAAAGCGCAGGCGCTCTTCCGGATCGAGGCCGGCGGTCGGCTCGTCGACGATCAGGATGTCGGGGTCGTTGAGCAAGGCCTGGGCGATGCCGAGGCGGCGCCGCATCCCGCCCGAGAACGAGGCCGCCGGCCGCCTGGCCTGCTCGTGCAGGTTGACCAGTTCGAGCAGATAGCCGATGCGGGCCGGGTCGCGCACGCCCTTGAGGGCGGCGAAATACTGCATGAATTCGAGCGCGGACAGGTTCGGATAGACCCCGAAATCCTGTGGCAGGTAGCCCAGCCGGCGCCGGATGTCCTGCGGCCGGGCGGCGATATCGACGCCGTCGAACAGGATCCGGCCGCTGCTCGGGCGCGTGAGGGTGGCGATCATCTGCATCAGGGTGGTCTTGCCGGCGCCATTGTGGCCGATCAGGCCGACCACGCCAGGCCCGAGCGAGAGGCTCACGCCATCCACCGCGCGCACATCCTTGCCAAATGTTTTGACCACATTGCACAGCTCGAGCATTGTATTTCCTGACATTATTGATGGGCTTGCAGGAAATATAAGGGATGCGCGCGGCGCCGTGGAGCAAATGCGACAGGCGGCAAGATCGGGGTCCTCAAGTGCCGCGCTGGCGTCGTATGGGACCAACACTTCCATGCCAAAGCGGCATCGAAACGCACGTGCCTGCCACAAAAATGTGCATTTAGAGGCACAATCTGAATGCGGATAGAGCTTTCCATACTGCAACAAGAATATAATTGGCTGCAGTTTTCCCATCCGGAAAACACCGGTTTTCTCATGAAGGAACGTGATGTTGGCAGGTTTATCAGACACCTCGCATGGCCGCAAGGTCCGCGTGCTGCTGGCATCGCTATGCCTGGTGTCGGGCCTCGCGCATGCCCAGCACCCGGTGCTCGATGCGCGCCTGGTCGAGATCCGCGAGATGAACCGCTACGTGCCGCCCAAGGCGCTCGCCGCGCTGCGCGAGATAGAGAGCGAGGCGCGCGCGGCCCCGGTGCACACCAAGGCCGACTTCCTGGTCCAGCTATGCCTGGCCCTGCGCGGCATGAACAAGGTACCAGAATCGCTGGCCGCGGCCGAGGAACTGATCGCGTTCGGGCGCGACATGAAAGACAATGTGGTCAGCGCCAAAGGCTTGCTGACCAAGGCGTACGTGGTCTCGCGCATGGACCAGCTGGCCCTGTCGCACCAGCTGGCGTGGGAAGGCGAAAAGATCGCCAACACCACCAGCGACATGGCGCTGCGCGTGCAGGCGGCCATCACCTCGGGCCAGGCCTACTCGGAAGACGGCAATTTTCCGGCGGCGATGGCCAAGATGCAGACCGCGCTGACTCTGGCGCGCCAGTACGGCCAGCCGATTCCGAAAGTCCAGGCGCTCAACGCGCTGGCCTTCCTGTACGGCCAGCTGAATGAACACGACAAGGGCTTCGAGGCCCTCGAAGAAGCGACCGCGCTGGCCGAGCAGACCAATTCGCCGGGCCGCCTGGCGACCCTGAAGGATACCGAGTACGGCCTGGCGGTCGAAACCAACCAGCCGCAGCGCGGCCTGCGCGCCCTGCTCGCCGGGCTGGCGTACGAGCGCCAGATCGGCGCCGAGGCGATGATCGCCGGGACCCTGGTGAACCTGTCGGACAGTTATCTCAAGCAGCGCGATTACGCGCGCACCCTGACCTACGCGAACCAGGCCTTGCAGGCGGCGCGCAGCCTGAACGACGAGAGTACCGCAGCGACCGCGCACCTGAACCTGGGCCAGGCCTACCTCGGCCTGGGCAGCCTGGCCGAAGGAAAACGCCATTTCGAGCTGGGCCTGGCGTGGTACGAAAAAGTCGGCGACAAGCCGGAACTGCAGGAAGTGCTGATGGAATACGGCGCCGCGCTCGAACACGCCGGCGACATGGCGGGCGCGGTCAGGGCCTACCACCGCGAGCGGGCGCTGTCGAACGAACTGTTTGAAAAACGGCGCCAGAAAGCCACCCTGGAGCTGCAGGAAAAATACGACACCGAAAAGAAGCAGCGCCAGATCGAACTCTTAAGCCGCGAGAACCAGCTCAAGTCGACCGAAATCGACAACCGCCGCCTGCAGCAGCGCGTGTGGTGGCTGCTGGCGGTGGTGTTTGCGCTGGCCGCGCTGGTGGTCGGCATCCTGTACCGCAAGGTGCGCCACGCGAATGCCCAGCTCAAGGTGAAGAACCTGGAACTGAAGCAGCAAAGTTCGCGCGATCCGCTGACCGGCTTGTACAACCGGCGCCACTTCCAGGAATTCATGCGCACCCACCTGCAGGTGGAAAAACGCGGCGCCGGCACCTCGGGCGAAGAAATCGTCGGCGCCCTGTTCCTGCTCGACGTCGACCACTTCAAGCACGTCAACGATGGCCACGGCCACGCCGCCGGCGACGCCGTGCTCAAGATGATCGCCGAAAGCCTGCGCGAGATCCTGCGCGAAACCGACATGATCGTGCGCTGGGGCGGCGAAGAATTTCTCGCCTTCCTGCCGGCCATCCCGCGCAGCGGCGTCGAGGAAATCGCGCGCCGCCTGCTGACCGGCATCTCGAACCAGAGCATCGACTACCAGGACAAGAAGCTCTCGGTGAACGTGTCGATCGGCTTCGCGCCCTTCCCGCTGGTGCCGGGCACGAATCCGCTGCCGTGGGAGCGCGCGGTCAACCTGGTCGACATGGCGCTGTACCTGGCCAAGGCGCACGGGCGCAACCGTGCCTACGGCGTGCGCGGCTTCGCCAACTTCGAGCAGACCACGATGGAAGACATCGAGCAAGACCTGGAACGCGCCTGGGGCGCCGGCTACGTCGACATGTCGATCGTGCTGGGCACCTGGCCGGAAAGCAAGAACCCGGCCACGCCGCCCAAGCTGACCATCGTCTGACATGCCCCACACCCATCCCTGTTTTTCCCGGCTGGGCCTTGGCAAGGACGCCGACGCGCGCGCGGTGCGGCGCGCCTACGCGCGCGAACTCAAACAGATCGACCAGGAAGGCGACGCCGCCGGCTTCCAGTACCTGCGCGAAGCCTACGCAACGGCGCTGGCGTGGGCGGCGCAGGCGGCCGGGCGGCTCATGCCGGCATCCGGAGACGGCGGGTGAGGCGGCGGCAGGCCACCCTTGCAGCCCGACCTGGACCGCGGCGACCCGCAGCACCTGTGCGACCTGGCCATCGCGCAGTACGGCGCGGCGCTGCCGCGCCTGACGCAGGCGCACGTGGCCGGCGACGACGCCTCCTGGCGGCGCGAGCTGGAACGCATCCTCGACGGCGAGGCCATGCTCAATGTCTGCGCGCGCACCCTGTTCGAGGAAGTCATGACGCACCTGCTGGCCGCAGGCTGGAAGCCGGGCCACGAAACGCTGCTGCCGGTGGCGGCCAGCCTGTTCGACTGGGCCGGCGACAGAAGCCGGCTGCTGCGCTTCGGCGCGGCCGGTGTGCTGGTCGACCGCGCCGTGGCCGAACTGGCGCTGTTCAACGCCCTGGGCCACCCGGCACTGGCACGCCGGCGGCGCGTGCTGGAACGCTTGCGCGAGCCGGCGCGGCCCGGCATCGATCAACTGATGCAGGACATGCCGTGGCTGGACCGGATGCTGGAGCGCTTTCCGAACATGGTGGCGCTGGTGGTGAGCCCGGAGGCGGTCGACGACTGGCGCGCCATGGCCGTGCGGGCGCCGCTGGAGCCGGCGCGCGGCCACGGCTAGGGTCTTATTTGCGCGCCGCTTCCTGGATCTTTTCGCCCGCTTCTTCCACCTTCTTGCCGACATTCTCGGTCGCCTGATTCAGGCCCTTGCTGGCGTCCTGGGTCGCCTCGTTGATCTTGTCGCCGGTCGCCTTGGCCGCATCGGTGATCTTCTTGCCCGCCTCTTCGGCCTTGTCGACGTTGGCCTTGAGATTGTCGCCGACGGTGTCGCCGGCCTTGTCGAGTTTGGCGCCGGCCTTCTGCGCCGGTCCCATGCCCTGCTCGTCCTTGTGGCAGCCAGCCAGCGCGGCCAGCGCCACGGCCATCGTTGCGCAGCCGATGAGCGATGTGATTTTCATGATTTCCCCTACGGTTGTTGTTGCTCAATAGCATACACCCGTGCCCGACATTCCGGTTGACAGTTGGGCACTAAGTGCACACAATCGCACGACCGTTCGATTTTTTTGGAAAGCGCTCCCATGACCTTGTCCAGCACCCTGCCTGCCACCCCACCCGCCACCAGCGCGCACCGCATTTGTCCGTTCTGCGAAGCCTGCTGCGGACTTGAACTGGACCTCGAAGAGAACCAGGTGGTGCGCATCCGCGGCGACGCCAATGACGTGTTCTCGCACGGCTTCCTGTGTCCCAAGGCGATCGGCCTGAAAGACTTGCACGACGATCCGGACCGCCTGCGCACGCCGCTCATCAAGCGCAATGGCGTGTTCGAGCCGGCCACCTGGGACGAAGCCTACGCCGAAATCGGCAAGCGCCTGCCGCCCGTCATCGCCGCCGGCGGCGCCAATGCCGTGGCCACGGTACTGGGCAACCCGGTCTCCCACAAAATGAGCCTGATGCTGTACTTCCCGCGCCTGGCAAAAGCCCTCGGCACGCGCAATATGTATTCGGCGTCGAGCGTCGACCAGGTTCCCAAGATGCTGTCGGTCGGGCTGATGTTCGGCAGCTGGCTGTCGGTGCCGGTGCCCGACATCGAACGCTGCGACTTCCTGCTGATATTGGGTGCCAATCCGATGGTCTCGAACGGCAGCCTGTGGACCGTGCCGGACTTTCGCGGCAAGGCCAAGGCCTTGCGCGCGCGCGGCGGCCAGCTGGTGGTGGTCGATCCGCGCCGCACCGAAACGGCCGACGTGGCCGACGCCCATCACTTCATCCGGCCCGGCGCCGACGTCTTCTTCCTGCTCGGGATCGCGCACGCGCTGTTCGACGAAAACCTGGTGCGCCTCGGGCGCCTGGCCGGCCATACGGTGGGCCTGGAACAGGTCGAAGCGGCGGTGCGCGGCTACGCGCCCGAACTGGTGGCAGCGCGCTGCGGCATCGATGCGGCCACCATGCGCCAGCTCGCGCGCAGCCTGGCCAACACGCCGCGCGCGGCCATCTACGGGCGCATCGGCACCTGCACCCAGCAGTTCGGCACCCTGTGTTCGTGGCTGATCGACGTCATCAACGTGCTGACCGGGCACCTCGATGAAGAAGGCGGCGCCATGTTCCCCAAAGCGGCCGCCTTCGCCGCCAATACGCGCGGCGCGCCGGGCATCGGGCGCGGTGTGGTCAGCGGGCGTTTTCGTTCGCGCGTCTCGGGCGCGGCCGAAGTGTCGGGCGAGCTGCCGGTGACCTGCCTGGCCGAGGAAATCGACACCCCCGGCCCCGGCCAGATCCGCGCCCTGATCGCCATCGCCGCCAATCCGGTACTGTCGGCGCCGAACGGGGCGCGCCTGTCCAAGGCGCTCGAGCAGCTCGACTTCATGGTCAGCCTCGATATCTACCTCAACGAAACCTCGCGCCACGCCGACGTGATCTTGCCGGGCGTCTCGCCGCTGGAAGACGCGCACTACGACGTCAGTTTCACCCAGTTCTCGCACCGTAACCATGCGCGTTTCAGCGCGCCCGTGCTGGCGCGCGCGGGCGGGCAGCCGGACGAGTGGCAAAGCCTGATGCGCATCGCCGCGATCGCCAAGGGACTGGGCGCGACGGCCGATATCGACGCGCTCGACGACGAGCTGCTGCAAGAGGAAGTGGCACGCGCCGCCGGACCGGCCGCCCCCGCGCTGATGGCGGCCCTGGGCAGCCAGCGCGGCGCCGAGCGCATGCTCGACCTGGCGCTGCGCAGCGGCCCTTACGGCGACCAGTTCGGCAAAAACCCGGATGGGCTGACCCTGGCGCGCCTGAAGGCGGCCCCCTCGGGCATCGATCTGGGGCCGATGGGCAGCCGCATTCCGGAAGCGCTGCGCACGCCGTCGGGCAAGATCGAACTGGCGCCGCAGGCGCTGCTCGACGACCTGGCGCGCGCCGCGGCCGACCTGCAAGCGCCGGCGCCGGACCTGGTCATCGTGGGCCGGCGCCAGCTACGCTCGAACAATAGCTGGATGCACAACCTGCCGGTGCTGGCCAAGGGCGCCTACCGCTGCACGGCGCTGGTCCATCCGATTGACGCGGCGCGCCGTGGCCTGGTCGACGGTGCCATGGCGCGGATCCGCAATGGCGAGCGCATGATCGAAGTGCAGGTGGAGATCTCGGCGCAGATGATGCCGGGCGTGGTCAGCCTGCCGCATGGCTGGGGCCACAACCTGGAAGGCACGCGGATGCGGGTGGCGGCCGAGCGGCCGGGCGTGAACCTGAACGCCCTGCTGGACGAAAACCTGCGCGATCCCCTGTCGGGCAACGCGGTGCTGTCGGGGATTGCGATCGACATGCGGGCGCTGGCCTGACCCGGCCCGGGTTCAGGGCAGTTCGACCGCGTATTGAACCGGCGCCTGTTCGACGAAGCGCGCGGCCTGGCTATCGCGCTTGTCGCGTGCGATCCGGGCCGGGCCATCGGCGCTGCTGCGCCGGCCCTGGCTGCGCGTGAGCGTCATCCAGCGTTCCAGGCCGGCCGCCACTTCGTCGTTCTGGCGCGCGGCATCGATGCTCCAGTGGCCGGCGCGGAACTGGGCATAGCACTTTTCCCACGCGCGCACCTGGTCGTCCACCCGGCGCGCGGCCTGGCTCGACACCGATTTATCGGGAAACTCGGGCGCCACGCAGTCGAAGCTGGCAGCTTGCGCCGAGGCTGCACCGCAGGCCAGTGCCAGCGACGGGAGAATTCTGCTGAGAGCCATCGACGTCTCCAATGAGAGGAAAGTGTCGATCCTAGACCAAACAGCAACATTCCAGCAAGCACTTTGACAATCTTTACAAAAAAGATACATGTCAGACGAGTAGCGCTGGACTTTATGACACGATTGTACTTACGTGCAGCGTCCGTTGCTCCAGTAACGTCCCGATGCCACGCAGCTCTCCATTTCCCTGAGCAGGCGGTTGGCATATTTCTTGAAAGCGGCGCACTCGCGGCTGCCACCCTCCACCATGGCGATGCAGGTTTCCAGCTTGGCGGCGGCGGCCCGGTAATCGCCCTGCGCGATCTGGCGCTCGGCTTCCGCGATCAGGTTGCGCGCCGACTGGTCCAGCGGGCGTTCCACAGGCCGTGGCGCGGGCCTGGACGACACCGCCGGCGGCTCGTTCCTTGGGGCGGCCTTGGGCTTGACCACGCGCGGGCGCTTGCGTTCGCAGGCGTCGGCCGCCGCGTTGATCGACGACTGCAAGCGGCGCAGTTGCGCCGCGCTGACCTTGTCGGCCCTGAGCGCGACCACCTCGTCCTGCGCTTCCTTGATCTTGCATTTTTCAGCCAGCTCGGTGGCCTCGGCGATGCGCGCCTCGACCCGTTTCGGTTCCGGCTTGGCCGTGAACCAGATCACGGCCAGCAGCGCCAGCGCCAGCAGCCAGTAGCGCAGGCGGATTGGCTTGCGCAGCCCGCTAGCGGCGGCCGGCGCGGGCCGCGCCGTGCTCTTGCGCGCCGGCGCGGCCGCTGCCGGCTTCGGTGGCGCTGGCGGCGCCACCGGCACTACCTGCACGAACGAGGGGGCGTCGAGCGGCGACACGGCCGGCGCCGGCGCAGCCGCAGGCGCCGCAGAAGCGGGGGCAAACGCGGGGGCGCCCGCGCCGGCGGAGGCGGGCCGGCGCGCCCCGTCGTGCTGGGGAGCGCCGCAGTACGGACAAAAATCGACCCGGCGCGGCATCGGCCGCGCGCAGGCGGCATCGATGCAGCGGTAGATCACTTGGTCTTGCAGGTTCATGGCGTCAGTCTGGATCGGGTATGTCGTTATCGGGGTCGGGAATCGCATCGTCGAACAGGACGGCCAGCTCAGGCAGGTCGCCCGCGAACTTCCACTTGTCGGCCTTGGGGTTCCACTGCATGTTCCACACACGCGTCTCGGCCCCCACTTCGGCACGGGCGATGCGCAGCGCGATTTCATCGATCGAATATGGTCCCTGCTGCGCGCCGTCGATGAACAGTTTATAGCGTCCAGCGCCGGCGTGCGGCGGTGGCGGTGGTGGTGGAGACGCGAGCGCGCGCCCGGCCAGCGCCTGCGCCGCCTCGAACTCGCTGGCCAGGTAAGCGGCGCGGATGGCGCGCTTGTCGACCGCCTTCTCGACTTCCCAGGTGTAGGCATCGCTGGCCGAATTGGGTACCGTGTCGCTCCACTGGGCCAGCGAGGCGCTGGCGGCATCGATGTCGCGCAGGGACAGCGCCGGGTTCATGGCCGTGGCGCGCTTGAACCATTGTTCATACAGGCGGCGCGCGGTGATGTTCGGCAGCGACGGCGACGGCAGCTGGGCGCCGGTTTCGTCGACGTCGAGCTTCGGTTCGTACACGCGCTGCTGGAAGTGGCGCATCAGGGCTGCCAGCATGGTCAGCTGGGCCGGTCCCACGCCGGCCAGGCGCTGCTGCACGGCGGCGATCACCTGTTCGCGGTAGAACGGCGGCAAGCCGTTGGAGCGGATCGCAAACTCGTTGCCGATCTGGAGCCACTCGCCCGACCCCGGCTCGACCTCGAACAGGTACTGCCCGCGCGGCTGGAACGACGCTTCGCGGTCGGCCAGGTCGCCCTTGCGGCGGATGACGCCGAGCGCGTTGGCCTGCAAGAACCACTCGTAATCGTCGGCCAGGCGGTTCAGTTCATCCATCGATGGCGAAATCGGATGGCGGAAGCGCGTCGCGTCGAAATGCAGGTGGGTCGGAATCTTGGGATTCTCGATCTGGTACGAGGTGCGCCAAGTCGGCAGGCCGCGCAGCACCGTCATCGGAAACCCGGACAGCTCGATGTAGCACACGGCCTTGCCGTTAATGCCGGTGTTGACCACCGAAACCAGGTCGCCATGGAAGGAACCGGCCGGCACGGCGGCGCGGATTTCGGTTTCCATCTTGCGCCAGGCATTGACGTCGCCCACGCCGATGAAGCACTTGAACTGGTCGGCCTTGGGCGTGAACTCGGCGGAAAAGCGCGCATTCATCCACGGCATGGCGCTTTTGAGCCACTCGTTGAAGATGCGCTGGCGCTCCTGGGGCGACATGGCGTTAAGGCGTTCGAGCAGCGGATCGACGGGGTCGGCGTCGCCCGCCTCCTGCACGCTGAGCTGGGTCTGGGCCCGGCGGAACAGTTTGAGCAGCAGGCTGGCGCGCAGTTTTTCATCGCCCAGTTGCGGGAACAGGCGCGCGGAGCCGCCGAATTCGAGCAGCACTTCCTCGCTCCAGGCGTGGATGTCGCCGCTCAAGGCCACCGGATCGGGCAGGATATCGCTGGCCAGCTTGATGCAGGTGGCGTGTTCGTGGCGCGCGTCGGCGCGCAGCTGGTCGATGCGCTGGTCGACCGCGCCCAGCATGGCCTGCACGCAGCGGCGGCCCTCCTGGAATTCGCCGGCGATGCCGCTCCATACGGGCTGCCCCTGTTCGTCGGTGCTTTGCGGGTCGCCCAGCCAGGCCGACATGGCGCGCATCACTTCGATCGACTGGCCAGCCGCCACCGCCAGCATGTGAAAGCGCAGGTAGTCGGCGATGTCGCGCTTGAGGTGAGCCATCACTTCGCGCGACTGGACGTCCTTGCCGAACAGGCGGCTGGCCGCCTGCGACAGGTTGCCCAGCGACTCCTCGACCTGGCGCGTGCGCAGCGCATCGCGGATGTCGCGATAGCGCTTGCCATTGCGTTCGGCGTTGCCCAGGTCGCGCTGCAGCAGGCGCGCCTTGATCTGTTCCAGCAGCGAGAGCACGAATTCCAGGCCGCCCTGCTTGCGGTCGTCCAGCAGCGCGTACAACTGGGTGCGCGCCCGGCCCTTGAGGCGCGTGGTCAGTTCGACCGTGTGGCGCTTGATGCGGTCTTCGCTCGTTTCGGCGGTGGCGCCGGCTTCGCGGATGGCGTCGCGCTCCAGGTGCGGCAACAGCTCGGCCACTTTTTCGCGCCATACACCCAGGTCGTAAGAACCCATGATGCGATCGATTTCCAGCTGCACCTTGCTTTCGACCCGCTCCAGCAGCGAGCGCTGGTCCTTGTCCATCAGCAGCTGGTCGGTCAGCGCGTATTCCTGGAACGGCGTCAGGTCCACCGTGCCCTTTTTGAAGTCGGGGAATTCGTCGAACGGATGCTCGCTCATCGCCATCTGCTCGCGCATGAAGATGTCGCGTTCCTGGTCGCCCGCGCGGCGCGCGGCCACGCCGTCAGTTCCGATCAGGCCGAAGAAAGCCTTGACCATCAGCGCGGCCAGCTCGTAGGCGCGGATATCGTCGCGCAGGCTTTGCTGGGTGTCGAGCACCGCCTGGCCGAAAGCCGAATACACCTTGGAGTACGACAGGCGCATGTCGCCGAAGCGCTGTTCCGGCACGCGCGGATTGAAGGGCCCGAGCTTGTGCTGCTGCTGGTTGACCGCGATCGAGCGCTTGCGGTTGGCAAAATCGGCCGAGGCGAAGTCCTCGAACAGGGTGTCGGCCACCATCTGGTAGAGATCCTTGACGTCGCCGGTCGCCTTGTTGGCCAGGTTGGCGGTGTCGACGAAATACACATCGTCAAACGGTGCGCCCTTGCCCACCAGGCTGTCCGGCTCGGCCCAGCGTACTTGCGCGTTCATGTCGCGCATGGTGGTTTCCAGCTCCATCAGGGTCGCGTAGGCATTGGCCTCGGTGCGCTCCTTGTTGGCCTTGGCGAAACCGGACGGCATGAACATCACCAGGTCGACCTGGTTGTCGGATACTTCCTGGCGCGCGATGGCCTTGGAAATCCAGCCAAGGTCGATGGCGCTGCCGGCGCCTGTACCGCCGGCGCAGGAAGCGATGACGACGATGCGGAACTTGGACGTATCGACTTGCAGGCCGAGACGCTGGTAGGTTTCCTTGCGCTCGTTACCGGCATTGCTGCTCAAGAAATTCAGCGCGCCCTTGATCCGCCCGCGCAGCTTGGGATATTTGTCGAACAGGTACAGGCGCGCCAGCGCGCGGATCTGGCCCGCGCCCTTGGACGGGTCGATCCCGAGCGAGCGCAGTTTCTTGGGGCGCAGCGGCATCCAGTTTTCGATCAGCGGAAAACGCGCCAGGCTGTCGTCCGATTCGTGGTACTGGGGCAGGTCGAGCGGCTCGACCAGGCGCTCGTCGTCAGCCAGCTTGACCAGCTCATACCACGGGTCGGTGCGCTGCGATTTGCCCTCGTCGATGATGGCGTTGTTATCAAGGTCGAAGTGCAGGAAGCGCGCGACCGGAAACTGCGCGATCGATTCGACCCGGGTCGGATTGTGGCGGTTCCATACCTCCGACAGGATGCGGCGGCGAATCCGCAGCATCACTTCCATGCCGGTGCCGCCGGCGCCGATGAACAGCGTGGGCCGCAGGTCGACCTTCAGTTCCGCCTTGGCGCCGCCGGTATTGGGAAATTCTGCCATGTCAAATCTCTTTCAGTGGTTGATTCAGCGCCGTCCGACGAACAGGGCGGCGATGATGGCGATCAGGCCAATCAGCACCAGCGTCGCGGTAATGGCCATGGTCAGGAATTTGCCCGGGTTGATGACCGCCAGCACCCCCGCCGCGCTCACCAGCGACAGGCCGACGAACATCAGCCAGCCGGCGCTGCCGGCCGACGACGGCGCCACGCGCTTGACCACCAGGTGATGCACGTAAGCGTTACGCACGAAGAAAAAGCCGATCAGCAGCACCATGAACACGGCACCGCCGATGGCCAGGTCGCGCGTGGAGGTATCGGTCACCGGCATGCCCTCGACCGGGACGATGTCGATCGGCAGCGGCGAGGTGCCGCCGTTCGCGTCGCCCTTGAACGGTCCGACGGCGGGCGCACTGGCCGCATTGGGCAGCCGGAAGCCGGGATCGGCGGGTGCGCTTGTGGGGTCCTTGGGATTTTGCATGAAGATGGTCCTAATATGAATAGATGGATCAGCGGCCCAGCCGGACCTGGGCGCCTTCGCGCAGGTCGATCAACTGGTGGCCGAACAGCGTGGTTTTCAGTTGCGCCACCTTGTTGCCCGCCTTGTCGTAGATCGGCTGGCTCATGCCGGCGCGCGCGTGCAGGGTACGCAATTCATCCTCCACCGTCACGTAGGCCTTGCGCGGACGCGCCATGGCCAGCACCGCGGCGCCGGCCGCCCCCAGCAGCGCCAGCGCGGCGCCGATCAGCGCCAGCAGCGGCCCGACGCCGTAATGCACCCGTACTTCGATCGGCAGGACGGCGGTGGAGCCGTCGATCTGGGCCGGCGGCGTGAAGATGTCGGGCAGCGGATCGCCCGGGAACAGGGTGGCCATGCGCTGGCGGAAGGCTTGCGACAGTTCCAGGCGCTGGCCGCTCAGTTGCAGCTCGATCCGTCCCGGCACCACGTAGGCCGAACCGGCCGAGGTGACGGCCTGCATCGACCACTTGCCCGGCAGCTGGCCCACCGGCAGCCGCATGGTCGACGCCAGCGGCGCGCTTTTGCCCGGTGCGAGCTTGCTGACCTGGGTGCCGGCCAGTTCGATCGGGTGGTTCTCCCCGCCCAGCAGCGAGCGCGCACCGAGGGTGGCGCTGGCGATGGTGTACGGGTACATGGTGTTTTCCAGGTTCCACTCGATCTTGGCGCTGGGGCTGCGCGCTTCGGCATCCACGTCCGCATGCAGCACGCCATTGGGTGCCATCGAAAACGATACGCCTGGCGCGTCGCTGACCTTGCGCGGCACCAGGCGCACGGTGTCACGGTCGAGCGGCTTGAGGCGCGCGGCCGGTTCCGTGATGACCTGTTGCAGGCGCCCGGACGCCAGCAGCGCATCGAGCTCGCGCGCGCCCTCGCCGCCTACCGCGAACACGTACACCATCAAGCCATTGGCGCGATACTGCGCGCCCTGCACCGGCATTTGCAGCGGAAAGGCGAGCGCCTTGCTGATCGCGCCGCCGCGGTGGATCAGCTGGTAAAAATCGCGGTTGCGCAGCGCCGTGGCCTGGTCGTTGTTCGGGCTGTTGCGGTTGTTCGTGAACAGCCACACCAGACCCGCTTTGCCACCCAGCGCCGTGCCGATGGCGGAGCTGACGGCTTCATTGAGATCGGTATCGGCCAGCGCCGTGCTGCCCGGTTTGCGCGCCACCGCGAGCGCGGACAGCGCCGTGACCACCTGGCGCCGCGTGGGCACCGGGTCGACCTTGAGCGAGAGCAGCGCCTTCGGCGACGGCGCGCCGGGCAAGGACTGGTTGAACGCGGCCAGCACCATCGGGTCGCCCGGGCGGGTGGCGGCCATGACGATTTCGGCCACCAGCGGCTTGAAGGGCGAGGCCGGATCGGTATAGAACGGCTCCATCCAGCCGGAGTTCTGGACCAGGAACACGTGCGAGCCGGCCAGCGCGGGCGCGCCGGCGCACAGCAGCGCGGCGCTGGCGGCAAGGCGCGGCAGCCGCCGGCTCACGACAGCGCGTCCAGATGCCAGCCACGCACCTGGTTCCAGTCCGGATGGTGCAGCCACAGGCAGTTGTCGTACACGAAGGGCACGCATTCGAGCGGGCGCGCCAGGCGCGCGATATCGTCGAGGATCACGTTGCGCTTGCCGATCCATTCGACCGTGGTGCGCGCGATGATGCGCCCGGCCAGCGCATCTTCGGCCATGCCGGTGTACTGGTGGAAGCGCAGCACCAGCCCACTTGGCTGGCTGCGGTTGTTATTGAAGCCGCGCAGCAGCGGCAGCACCATGGCGTCGTCGTCGTGCGGATCTTCGACGTGTTCCTGTCCCCACGGCTCGCCCACTACCGCATGGCCGCGCCGGAACAGCAGGCTGGCAAAGCCCAGGCGCGCGCCGGACAGCGCTTCGAGCTGGCCGTCGGCCCTGCCCAGTTCGAGGAAGGAATAAGCCTGGCCGTCATGGCCGATCAGCCACAGGCGGCCGTCGCGGCTTTGCGTGGGGCCGCCGAACTGCAGGCGCGGCGACCATCCGGCCGGCCAGGCGATCCATTGCGGCGGCGCGTCCGGCTGCCACACCAGCTGGCCCTGGGCATGCAGCCAGAACAGCTTGCCGTCGTAGCCGACCGGACGCTCCCAGTGGCCGGCCGGGGCATCGCATTCGTAGACGACTTCATTGCTCATGTCGCTGTGCGCGCTCCACAGGCGCACGCCCGCCTCGCCGTTGACCAGGCAAGCCACGTGGCGGCGCATGGCGCCGGGCGCGCTGGCAAGGCGGCCATCGAACACCGATTCGGTGCGCCAGGTTTCGCTGACCGGATCGATGAACAGGCGGCGCAAGCCGCGGTCGGTCGGCACCAGCCCCACTTCGCCGCGCAGCGGGTCAGGCTCCGGCAGCCAGGCGTAGGACGAGGCCGGGGCGCTGAAGCTCAGGTCGGCCGTATTGTCTTCGGCCGCCATGACATGCCAGGCCGCGCCGAGCGGGTCCCAATATTGCAGCACATTGCGGGCATGGGCCAGCGCGATCAGGCGCTGCGCCGAAAAGCCGAAGGTGCCGGCCGCGAACACGCAATGCGCATTCGGCGGGGCCGGCATGCTGCGGTCAGGGCGGCCCGGGGCCGGTGCGGCGGGGCGGTCTTCGAGACTGTCGCCCAGCGCCAGCGCGGTCACGCTCAAGCCATGCGGTACATGGCGCGGCAGCAGGCGGTCGGACCACGGCCCCCACCAGTCGGGCGGGGTTTTGGTGCGCCCGGCCAGCTTGTCGAGCGGCGCGCCGCAGGTGGGGCAAAACGCGAAACCTTCGGGATAGATGGGCGAGCAGTCGCACGATAGTGGCAGCGAGGCGCCGAGCAGATGGGCGATGTCGGGAAGCCGGCCGCGCGACTGGGCTTCGCGCTCGACGCGGCCCAATCCTTCGCTCGACGCCAGTTCAAACTGCGCCGTGTGTTCATCTTCCAGCCAGACGCTGCCGGGCGTTTCCCATCGGTGTACCATGTCGCTTGCCGCCATATATATGTATAAGAAGTCGCGGCCCGTCAAAGCGGGCCGTTGTTGCTCTTCAAATCATAGCGCAAACGGGTTGGCTACGCGGTTTATTTACCGGGTACCGTTGCGCGGTATTGCAGGGGGCGGGACCGGATGCCTGGAGAGAAACCGTCATTGGCGGCAAGGACGGTTTTCAGGGTGCGGCGCAATGTTCATCTATTTGTAGGTGCCGACGCCGATCAGCACCTCGCCATTGCGCTCGATGTAAGTGTTTTTCTCTTCCATGGCCTTGGTGATCGAATTGGGCCACTTGTAGCCGAACCAGCCCGTGCCGGAAGTCTTGGCGATCTTGATGAATTCGCGGATCGGATAGACTTCGCCGGCCTTCAGGTCGATCAGGTTCTTGCCGACCATCTTGGCATTCTGGCCGTGCGCGAGCGCGGTACCGTCGAAAGTGAACATGAAGACGTACAGATCGCCCTTGATGAATTCTCCCTTGGGGTCGTTGAAGGCGGCGATCGCCTTGTCGCGGCCGTTCTCGTTCAGGTAGGCGCTGGCCTTCTTGACCATGGCCACCGCTTCCTCGGCGGTGCCGCGCCTGGCATCCTGCGCGCTGGCGGCGCCGGCGAGGGTGAAGGCAAAGACCGCGAACATCAATTGCTTGAACAATGATC
>NZ_JAQOZV010000051.1:0-59126 GCF_030348125.1 Massilia sp. DJPM01 | reverse complement strand
GTTAATACGGATCCTCAAATGTCCAGTCGCTTCACGCCGGAAGAACTTCCACTATGGCAGCCGAATAACGAATTTGGAGCGCTGCTCGCGACGCTTGAATTGCGCATGCCGCTAAGGTCGTCGTCGAACCTGAAAGATCCAGCAACTATGCTGGCGATCCATACGCGCAGCGAGGGCACGCTCGGCGATATGTGCGATTTGGTGAAGGAACTTGCAGTTGATGCGATTCGCAGCAAGGTAGAACGAATCACGTTGGCGCAAATTGGTAGCCTATCATGGGTCCCTCCGTCAAAACGCAAACAGCACTTTAAACGCCACTGAGGTCCGGGAGGTGGCCGGCCACCCAGCTTTGGCCCATCCGGTATAAGCCCTTGCCCGACGAATTGCTTTCATGCTGGCTTGTCCGGCTGGCTCGCGGCCATGGCCTCAAGGTTCAGACGTTTTGCAATGCAATTTTTGGCGAACATCTGCAAGTCTGGAATCGCGATATCGATCGGTTGGCTCCACCGTGGCTATTGACTGAGCTAAGCATTCGGACTGGCACTCCCTATTTGGTTGTTGCAGGCACGACGTTGCGAACCTATGAAAGCGTGCTCTACCGCAAATTCAGGCCGGCAGGTCCACTTCATTGGATATTGCTCCTGAAGATGTACCATCGAAAACGCTTGGGATTCGGTCTCCAGTACTGCCCCACGTGCTTGGCAGAGGGCGATGTGCCTTACTTCAGGAAGCGATGGCGCGTTGCACTAAGCACCGTTTGTAGCATCCACAAGACCATGCTCCTGGATCGTTGTCCGAGTTGTGAAGCAGCGGTCGCTGCTCATCGGATCGACTTCAACCGACTTGATCCATTGGACGAAGTACCGATTTCGTTCTGCCATCGCTGCGATTTCGACTTGCGCACAGCGCCGGCCGCCGAGCCGATTTCCTATGACGGATCTTCATTCGGAGTCCTATTGGCGGCCGGCAATTGCATCGACGGCAATGCGGCCGAAGGATGGACATTTGATCGATATGCCGTGCTGCACCAGCTATGCAGACACAGACTAATGACTGCGCGCTATAAGCATGTTGGGCTGCGGGGCTTCGTTTTGGAGCAAATCGGCGCTCGGGATATTTCCCTTACACAGGGGTACGTTTCCTTCGAAATGCGACCGCTTGCCGAGCGCCACCATTTGCTTCTACTGACAGCTTGGCTGATGGCTGACTTGGAGCCCCGGCTTCACGCTGCGTGGCAGCAAGGATGTGTGCGATATAGCGTTTTGACGAAAGACTTTCCAGGAAGTCCAGAGTGGTATAGGCGAATCGTTGCAAACTTTGAAAACTGGAGGAACCGTTTCCTATGATCAAAGATCAACAAACTACGCGGATGCCGTGGTGACGGACGGGCTGATTGTTCTAGCGTATCTGGTCAGCTTGCGGGAGGGACTTACGCCTTCAAGGGTATGCCCATGCTGTGCGCACCATCGGCATAGGGGCGGCCAGTATAACTGGCCGGTCCCCTGCCACACCACCCGGCATGCGGGTCCGCACCGATCCCGCGTCTCCTGGCACATGCCGCGGACAGCAAGCTTCGTCGCTGGAAGTTGCAGCCCAGGCTTCACCCTGACCGCTGGCCTCCCGCCCCGCTGACGCGGGCATCTGACGCATTGCCTGTTGTATCGACATGCCGGACAACACTCCTACTCGTTTGGTCCTTCATCGGCGGAGTCGAGCCTTGCCGGCGCTACCACCAACTACTATGACCTCTGCTGAGACCCTGCTACGGCAGCGCCGCCGTTCTTTCAGACGTGAGGCAGGGCGTCCCCAGGTAAGGGCCGCACTCCTTCATCACACAACCGCCGCATCTACGCCGCCTCTCCTTGACCACAAGAGCTTCGCGGATATTGGCCCGCTCGCCCTGATCGACAGCGCCTTCTATGCAGTTCGTGTACCTCGGCTCATGATTTACGATTCACGCTTCCTTTCCACGGTCAATTACTCTTCCGCAGTTGCGCTTCACTTCGCTCGCTGTGGTCAGCTCACGGCGGGACTTTCACCCACAGGAGTGCGCCCATGCTGGGCGCACCAACAAAAACGGCCCGCATCTGCGGGCCGTTTTTATAGATGGGGAGGAGAATATTGCGGGACGAACCCAGACCAGATAAGCCCAAACCCCTTTGATCGGTCGTTACTTATACAGTAACCAAGGTCGTATAATACTCTCCTTTACGACGCAAGGCAACCAAGCACATGCGATTCGACCCGAAGATAGACGCCGAGCTCAACCTAGCGCCCCGTCAACTACTGTTTGCGGAAGTTTGGTTTAACCAGGTGCACGAGTATTCTTTGGACGCATTTCGTGTGCGGGCAATGAACCCGGTCAATTCCGTTCGTGAACTTTTACGAGGGCTGGAGCCAGGATCCCCCGTGAATGACAGCGACCGGCGACGTATTTGGGGCGAATTGCTGTCCATACTGGAGTCGGCCTCCCTGCTGCAGGACGATGACTACCATGCTGATATGTTCTTGCTTTTTTTTCACGGCAAAAACTGAAGCGCGACGCAGTCGAAGCATGCCCACCGCGCCTTCGACGAATAGCCGGAGGTCAATTTCGCCGTCGTCATTCGACAACGCCGTAATTGGCACGGTCCAGCCATCGTCGTCGCTATCTGTGAGCAATTCAATGTGGAAACCGCTCAGCTGCGCGAGTTCGTCAACGGCATCGCGCAAGAAAATAGGTGGGCGCCGACTTTTTTCTGGATCCCCCAACACTACGGCAAGATCCACGGCGCGGATTCGCTGCTCGGATCCTGTCTCGCCAACGGATGCTCTGTCAACACTCTCTCCAGCTCTTCCTTGTGCACTTCTAACAGCTTCAGCGCCTATTAGCGCTTTTTCTTTCCACACCGCCTTCTTTTTCAAATCCGGAAAGCGGGGCTCAAGACGAACAGGTTTTGTTTTCACTGCGAGACGGTTCGACGCATCCTGCTCAACAATAGACTGGTCAGCTGAGTCCGGCGCAGAACGACGTTGCGGTTCTGATGATTCTTGTAGACCGGACTGACCCGGACCACGCGAACCAGGTTGAGCAGCATGCATCTTATAGCTCAAGGCACGAAATGGAAACGGATGGGAGCAAGAGCGCAGGCTGTAAATGAGAAATGTCGCGTTAGCCTGATCGCCGAGGCTCAGCCACTTTCCGGCCGCGATTAGGGTGGTGTCGCCCTCAAAGGGAAAAAGGGCCTGCGGATAAACCTGCTGATTGGCGAGCGATGCTTTTAGGGCTGACGTGCCTATATGCAACGCAGCCCGCCATGCCGCCGGATCCAAGTGCAGGCGTCCAATGTCGGCGGCCGATGCACCAGAGATTTTCTCGGCCAAATGAAGGACAAGACACCGGGTTGCATTGTCAAACCTTGCGTGACCGTACAGAGACTTGCGTTGCAGCGGCGGCAGAAACAGTTTGGTGATTAGGTTGCTTGACGATCCAAAATAGAATCGGATCAGCTCGATACAAGGAATGATAATGCGATGGCCGTCATCCAGCTCGACCATCACACAATACGAATGTGTGCACTGCAGATGCCAAGGATGTTCGGACAGCGGAACCAGAAAGCCCCTATCATCCAAGTTCAGACCAGCCTTGACCAGATGAACTGTGGCATCGTCGATTCGCAGATTTGGAAATTGTTCGAGCTGATAATCAGGGGCAGCCGCCAACTTTCCGTCGCGCCAGATGTCTCCGATGCGAAGCATTGGCAACGTCCCAACCGAAACCCAAACCTTGCGCTGAAATCGGGCAGGTGCGGTTGAGTCGCGCGATAGCAATATGGACGGATCGTCGTCGAAATTGTGATCGAGTACCCTCGACAAGTATAGGAGCAGTGAGGGCTGGGTACGTCGAATAGCTCGGTTCGGAAAGGCCAGCTCGCCAAACCAATCTATTCGCCAAAATTTCCCGTCCTGAGGAAATGCAGAGACAGAAGGCAAGTCATTGCTTACAAACGGTGTTTTCCGATCCAAGCCAGTCCGCCACCCTCAAATTGTCTCAATAACTTCTGAACTGTCGCATTATCTACTGGTCAGTCTCATTATCTTCTAATTGTTCACAGCCACACCCGCGTTATGGGCCTGCTCGTCCGCATGGTACGAGCTGCGCACCATCGCGCCAACCGCCGCGTGCACGAAGCCCATCTTGTAGGCTTCTTCCTCGAACATCTTGAACACGTCCGGGTGCACATAGCGGCGCACCGGCAAGTGGTCGCCCGATGGCGCCAGGTACTGGCCGATGGTCAGCATGTCGACGTTGTGGCTGCGCAGGTCGCGCATCACTTGCAGGATTTCCTCGTCGGTTTCGCCCAGGCCGACCATGATGCCGGACTTGGTGACCGCGTTCGGATACAGCGCCTTGAAGTCGCGCAGCAATTCCAGCGAGTGGGTGTAGTCGGAACCGGGACGGGCTTCCTTGTACAGGCGCGGCACGGTTTCGAGGTTGTGGTTCATCACGTCCGGCAAGCCGTCGGCGAAAATCGCCAGCGCCTTGGCCAGGCGGCCGCGGAAGTCGGGCACCAGCACTTCGATGCGGGTTTTCGGCGACAGCGCGCGCGTTTGCTTGATGCACTCGACAAAGTGGCCGGCGCCGCCGTCGCGCAGGTCGTCGCGGTCGACCGAGGTGATCACCACGTACGAGAGGCGCAATTCGGCGATGGTCTTGGACAGGTTGTGCGGCTCGTTCACGTCGAGCGGGTCGGGACGGCCGTGGCCGACGTCGCAGAACGGGCAGCGGCGCGTGCACTTGTCGCCCATGATCATGAAGGTGGCCGTGCCCTTGCCGAAGCATTCGCCGATGTTCGGGCAGCTCGCTTCTTCGCACACGGTGACCAGGTTGTTGGCGCGCAGGATGTCCTTGATCTCGTAGAAGCGCGACGAGGCCGAAGCGGCCTTGACGCGGATCCAGTCCGGTTTTTTCAGGCGCTCGACTTGCCCGATCGGCACGATCTTGATCGGAATGCGCGAGGTCTTGCTGGCGCCTTTTTGCTTGTCGCTGGCGTTGTAGACTGGGGCGATGCTGGTATCGGAATCAGAAGTCATTTGGCTGCTTGCCCGTGGGGCTCTGTGGTGTTGTTCGATGCGTTGTTATGCGATTCGTTGTGCGGTGCGCCGCCCGATCCGAGCTGCCGCACCAGTTCGCGCGCCAGGGCTTGCTGGACGTCGGCCAGCGCGGCCTCGGCGCCCATGCTGCGCATGTCCACCGTTTCCAGGCCCGCATAGCCGCACGGGTTGATCCAGGAAAACGGCGCCAGGTCCATCGCTACATTGAGCGACACGCCATGGTAGGTGCAGCCATTGCCGCGCACTTTGAGGCCGAGCGCGGCGATCTTGGCGCCTTTGCGCGGCCCGCCGGCGATATAAATGCCGGGCGCGCCGGCGATGCGCTCACCAGCCAGATTATACGCCCCCAGCACATCGATGATCGCCTGCTCGATTTTTTCGACGAATTGGCGGGCGTATAACTTGCCGCCCGGCTTGTTGCGGCGCAAGTCCATCAGCAGGTAGATCACCACCTGGCCGGGGCCGTGGTAAGTGACTTCGCCGCCGCGGTCGGTCTGCACCACGGGCACGCCATGGGCCGGGGTGCCGGCGCCGGCCAGCAGGTGGGCGCGGTCGGCGCCCAGCCCCAGCGTGAACACGGGCGGATGCTCGACGATCCACAGTTCGTCGGTGGTGTCGGGGTCGCGCGCGTCGGTAAAGGCACGCATGGCGGCAAACACCGGCTCGTAGTCGGCACGGCCGAGGTCGCGGATAATCGCCTGCGCGGGGCGGATGGAGAGCATGGGATTGTCGGTTGGAGGCTAAGGAGGCCCCGCCATTATAAGCGAGTGCTCACCCGGCTGCTGGCCAGCGGCCGCATGAGCATCGTTGAAATGAACACAACATGGCCGGCCACCAGCCGCATTAGCATAGTTGAAATGCTTCGTTGCTCCGCCAAACGGGCGCCGATAAGCTGGGTGCTCGATCATCACCCGCTCACCGCCATGGCCGCCGTCCTCGACACCCGTTTCGACATACAGCCGTTCGACGCTGCGCTGGGCGCGGCCATCACCGGACTCGACCTGTCCGTCCCGCTGAGCCGGGAAGACTTCGCCCTGATCCACCGCGCCCACCTCGACCACCACGTGCTGGTGTTTCGCGGCCAGCACATCACGCCGGCCCAGCAGGTGGCCTTCAGCCGCCGCTTCGGCCCGCTGCAAATCCATGTGCTGCGCCAGTTCCAGCTGCCGGCCCAGCCGGAAGTGCTGATCATTTCCAACATCAAGGAAAACGGCCAGCCGCTCGGCCTGGGCGACGCCGGCCATTTCTGGCATTCGGACCTGTCGTACAAGGCCGTGCCCAGCCTGGGCTCGATGCTGCACGCGCAGGAGTTGCCGCTCAATGGAGGCGACACCCTGTTTGCCAACCAGCACCT
Organism: Massilia sp. DJPM01; assembly: GCF_030348125.1. Lineage (NCBI taxonomy): Bacteria > Pseudomonadati > Pseudomonadota > Betaproteobacteria > Burkholderiales > Oxalobacteraceae > Massilia > Massilia sp. DJPM01. The sequence continues at coordinate 52,678 of NZ_JAQOZV010000051.1, read as the reverse complement.
GGCCTGGGACCAGTTGCCCGGCTACCTGCGGCGCGCCATCGAAGGGCGCAGCGCCGAACACAGTTACCTGGCCAAGTATGCCGAACTGCAAAAACGCAATCCGTGGCGCCCCGACCTGACCCGTGCCCAGATCGATGAAGTGCGGCCGGCCGTGCATCCGATCGTGCGCACCCATCCGGAAAGCGGGCGCCGCGCCCTGTTCGTCAGCGAGCATTTCACCACCCGCGTGATCGGCTTGCCCGCCAGCGAAAGCCGGGCCCTGCTGGATGATTTGTTTGCCCACAGCACCCGGCACGACGTCATTTACCGCCACCAGTGGCAGGCGCACGACATGCTGTTCTGGGATAACCGCTCGGTCATGCACCTGGCCGCCGGTTGCCCCGACCACCAGCGCCGCATGCTGTACCGCACCACCATCGAAGGCAATGCGCCGTTCTGAGCCACGCCGACAAAGGAAACCACCATGAAGCTGTTGAACAAGGCCGCGTTCGGCCCCGCGTACGCCGCCGCGCTGGCATCGAACCCGGCGCATGGCGGGACGCAATGTCGACCTGAACGGGGCGCGGCTGGTGTTCCAGGTGATGATTCCGGCGGCGTTGCCGGCCATTTTGTCGGGCCTGAAAATCGGCCGGGCGTTCGCGTGGCGCACCCTGATCGCGCCCGAACTGGTATTTGGAACCACCTCGGGCAAGGGCGGACTGGGCTGGTACATCTTCCAGAGCCGCAACGAACCGTTCACCGACAAGGTGTTTGCCGGGCTGGCGGCGGTGATCGCCATCGGCTTGCTGGTCGAAGGCCTGGTGTTCCAGACCGTCGAACGCCTGACGGTGCGGCGCTGGGGCATGCAGCGCCAGGCGCCGGGCACGCCGGGATGATTACATCACGATCTTGACCATCGGATGGCCGTGCAGCGCGCGGTACAGATCGTCGAGCTGGGCGCGGCTGATGGCGCGCACCGTCACCGTCAGGCCGGTGAAATTGCCTTTCGGCGAAGGGCGCACTTCCAGGCGGCCGATGTGAAAGGTCGGGTCGAATTCGAGCACCACGTCGACGATGGTCGCGGCGAAGTCCTCGTGGGTGGCGCCCATCACCTTGATCGGGAAGTCGCTCGGGTATTCGATAAGGGATTCAGTCGGGTCCATACACTATCCAGTTCAAAAAATGACAACACAGCCGTATTCCCCGCATGGGAATACCGCATATATGACATTGTAGCCAAAAAAAGGCCAGCACTCGGCTGGCCTTGAACTATTCCCTTGGGGGGAACAGGTGAGACTGGTACGGGGGCAGGCGGCTCAGCGAATATCCTGCTGCTCCTTGTTGCGGCGGTCCTGGCGGTCCTGGCGTTCATCGCGCGCGCGTTCGCGCTTTTCGGCCTGCTCGGCTTGCTTCTGTTGCTGCTGCTGCATTTGCTGCAATTGCTGCGCTTGCTGCGCCTGCGATTGTTGCTGCTGCTGTTGCTGCTGTTGCTGCTGAGCCTGGCGTGCCGCGGCTGCCGCTGCCGCCTCGCGCTGCTGGCGCTCGGCCTGCTGGCGGCGCTCGTTGTCGGCGTCGCGCGCCTGGCGTTCAGCCTGCTGCTGGCGTTCGGCTTGCTGGCGCCGTGCATTCTCGGCATCGTGCTGCTGGCGTTCGGCCTGCTGGCGGCGCGCATTGTCGGCGTCGCGCTGCACCCGTTCGACCTGCAGGCGCAGGTTGGCGTCGCGCTGCTGGCGCTCGGCCTGCTGGCGATTGCTGGCCTCGCGTTGCGCCTGCAGTTGCGCTTCGACTTCGCGCTGGCGCCGCTCGTTCTCGATCGCTTGCTGGTGCTGGCCTTGGGCGCTGCGCAGGCGTTCCATCTCGGCCTCGCGCTGGCGATTGACCTGCTCGGCTTCGCGCTGGCGCTGCTGGCCCTCGGCGTTGCGGCGGCCTTCCGCCTCGGCATCGCGCTGGCGGCGCTCGTTGGCCATGTCGCGCTCGCGCCGCTCGATGTCGGCTTCGCGCTGGCGCCGGTCGCGCTCGGCCAGGCTGCGCTGCGGCTCGCCGGTCGTGAGCACCTGCGGCGCCGGGTCGGTCATCACCGGACGCGGCACTTGCGGCGGGGCGCGCAGCAGGCGCTCGTTGTCGGACGGACGGCCATCGCGGCGGCTGAACGGCTGCACCGGCTGGGCACCGTTCGGCGGCAGCGTGATGACGCGGCCCGGCCCGTTGCGGTCGGGACGGCCATCGCCATCGCGGTCGAAACGGTTGGACCAGTTGCCCTGCGGACGCGGCGGTGCGGCGAACGGCGCGTTCTGGGTGGCCTGTGGCGTGAGTACGAAGCGCGGCGCGCGCGGCACCACGATCTGTTCGCGTCCGCCGAACAGGTTCAGGCCGACCACCGTCAAGCCATCACGCCGGCCCGGACGGTAATCGGGGCGGGCGTGGCGGTTGTGGTGGCGCAGGTGTTCCGGCGGCAGATGGTAGCCGGGCACGTAGTTTTCGCCCGGATTGAGCGGATACCAGCCCTGCGCGGGCGCGGCGCGGTGCGTGCCGTGGTCGTTGAAACTGAGATTCCAGTTATTCCCGCCGACCCAGCCCACCAGCGCCGGGGCCCACACCGGACGCCCGATATTGCGCCCCGGCGCCCACGACCAGCGCTGTTTGACCATCACCCAGCGCCCGTAATGCGAAGGCGCGTAGCCCCACGGGGCGTTGTCGACCCAGGTCCAGCCCCACGGCGCCAGGTAAGTCCAGCGGCCGTCGCGGTAGGGCACCCAGTCGGCCGCCACCCGGCGCGGGGTCCACAGGGGGCCGTAGTCGCTGTCCTCGCGCCACACGCCGTACTGGTCGAGTTCTTCGTAGCCGGTCATTTCGCTGGTGACGTAGCGGTCGGACGTGGTGCGCTGGTCGCGCTGGTCGCGCTGCAAGGCCCACTCGTCGAAACCGTCGCGTACCGCCAGCAGGGTGCGCACGTCGTCTTCGTGCACGTCGACGCGCTTGCCGGCCCGGACCGCCAGGCTGGAGCCGCCGCCCTCGACCTGGGCCACGCCCTCGAATACCGAGACATTGGTGGTGTCGCGCACGCGTTCGGCATCGATACGGATCCGGCCCACGTCGCGCATGCGCACCTGGCCTTGCGGGGTGCCGATTTCCAGGCCGCGCAGCACCTCGGCGTTGCGCACGCGGATGCTGGCGCTGCCGTAGTGCAGGCGCAGGCGCACGCTGTCGTCGTCGAGCTCGATGACTTCGAGCGAGGAGTCGCTGTCGAGCCGCACCGAGGTCGAGCCGATGCGGATTTCCGTGCGGCCATCGCGCCCGGTGTTGATCTGGCTGTGCGAGGTCACCGGCCAGTTCACCAGCGCGGCCGTGGCTTCGTCGCCCACTTCGGAGCTGACATGCACCGGTCCCTGGGTCAGGGCAATGCGGCCCACGCGCGCGGGCGTATCGGCCAGCGCCAGCGCCGACAGGGCGGACAACGCCAACAGCATCACGGTTTTACGGAAAGGGATAGTCATACAAGCTCCGGGGGCGTACGAGGGACGTCATCCACCTGCAACGCGCGAGCGCGCGCGCGGACGACACGGGTTACAAACAGTTGCACATTGTGCGCTACTGTTGGCTGCTGAGCAACTCAGGCGTGGTTGCCGCGCTTCACGAAGAACAGGGCGCCGCCGATGCACACCAGCACCGCGCCGAAAAAGCGGTTTTGCTTGCGCACCGCGCCGGCATCGCGGAAATAGTGCTGCATGGACGAGGCCAGGAAGGCGTAGCCGTGCATGACGATGGTATCGATGGTCAGCATGGTGGCGCCCAGGATGAGTAGCTGCGGCAACAGCGGCAGGGTGTTCGAGATAAACGTCGGCAACACCGCGACCATGAAGATGATGCCTTTCGGGTTGGTCGCATTGGTCAGGAAGCCGGTCAGCAAGCGCTTTTGCCAGGATGGATGGGCCAGCATGGGCGTGCCGGCGCGGCTGGCGCCGGCCACGACCGGGGCGCGCCATTGCTGCACGCCGAGGAACATCAGGTACAGGGCGCCGATGGTCTTGACGATATTAAACGCCAGTTCCGACGCCAGCAGCAGCGAACCGACCCCGGCGCCGGCGATGGCGAACACCAGCATCAAGCCGCATTGCAGGCCGGCCACGGTGGCGCTGGCTTTCTTGAAACCGTAGGCCAGGCCATGCGACATCGACAGCACGGCGCCCGATCCGGGCGACATGGCGATCAGCGAAGCGGCGATGACGAAGGCAATCCAGGTGGCAAGCGGCATGGGGACGTTGGTGCGGAAAATGGGGGGACATGCAGGATACAACAAGATACAACAAGATGCGGCAGGGGGTAAACACGCGGCAGCTGAAGCGGCGAAGCCGGTCTGGGACCGACGCCGCCGCTTCAGGCCGCGCGCAGAGTCGCTTACTGTGTCGCTTACTTCTTCTTCGGGTTGACCGCAGCCTTCAGGGTCGCGCCAGCCGAAAACTTAGGCGACTTCGACGCAGCGATCTTGATCGCTTCGCCAGTCGATGGATTGCGGCCCTTGCGCGCGGCGCGCTTGGCCACGGAGAACGTACCGAAACCGGTGATACCTACCGTGTCGCCTTTTTTCAGACGCTCGGTGATGATATCGATGATCGTGTTCACCGCGCTGTTGGCAGCTGCGCCGGACATTTCTGTACGCTTCGCAAATTCAGCAATCAGTTCGCCTTTTTTCATAAAATTCCTCCCGTGTTAAAAGAGCGGGAAGATTAGCATAATTATTGCCTAGTGTAATAAATTCCGAAGAGTACGCACAAAAGTAAGCCCCGCTGTGACTGGATCACGACGAGATCGGGCGCTATCGTGCGCGCCCAAAAAGGCGCGGCGCGATAGCGTGGACGATGGCTGTTTGGTGGTGCCGCGCTTGCGCGGCGGCGTGCGGAAGGCGGCCGGGTGGCGGCGCCGGCGCGCTTACTCGGCCAGTGCGGCCTCGGGACGCACCTGCGGCAGGCGGGTGCGCAGGGCGGCGTTGATCAGGGTCTGGTAACCCTTGCCGCTTTGCTCGGAGAGCGAGCGGAACTGCTGCAATACCTCGTCGTCGAGGTAGATGGTGATGCGTGTCTTGCGCTTGACCGGGCGGGCGGCGCTGGCGGTGGTGGAAAAATCGTACTCGGATTTCATGGTTGCCTCGCTTTACATCGGATGGTTGGCTTGCGTGCTGGGAATCGATCAGGGCAGGCCCGGGTTGCGTCGAAAATTGCCGGGCCTGGCACTGATTTCACTATACGTACATGGCATGGCGACAATGACCGGAAAGCGACGAGTTGCAGATTCGGGGGGGTGAAATGCAAAAAGCCGGGCTGAACGGACTCGGGTTAAGATGCTCCCTTTCGACCAATTTGGAGCAGGACAGATGGCTGCAAGCAGTTTACTGGCATTAATCGACGACATCGCGACCATCCTCGATGATGTCGCCGTGATGAGCAAAGTGGCGGCCAAGAAGACCGCCGGAGTGCTGGGCGACGACCTGGCACTCAACGCCCAGCAGGTGACGGGCGTGAAAGCCGACCGCGAACTGCCGGTGGTATGGGCGGTGGCGCTCGGCTCGTTCAAGAACAAGGCGATCCTGGTGCCGGCCGCGCTGGCCATCAGCGCCTTGCTGCCGCAGGCGATCACGCCGCTGTTGATGATCGGCGGCGCCTACCTGTGCTTCGAGGGCTTCGAGAAGATCGCCCACAAATACCTGCATAGCCCGGCCGAAGACGCCCAGCACCACGACGAGCTGGTCAAGGCCCTGTCCGACGAATCGGTCGACCTGGTCGCGCTGGAGAAGGAAAAAATCAAGGGCGCGGTGCGCACCGACTTCATCTTGTCGGCCGAGATCATCGTCATCTCGCTCGGCACGGTCGAAGCGGCGCCGTTCGGCCAGCAGGTGGCGGTGCTGGTGGCGATTGCGATCGTCATGACGGTCGGCGTGTACGGGCTGGTGGCCGGGATCGTCAAGCTGGACGACGCCGGGCTCTACCTGAGCAAGCGCGACAGCGGCGCCGCGCGCGCCTTCGGCCGCCTGCTGCTGGCGGCCGCGCCCAAGCTGATGAAAACCCTGTCCGTGGTCGGCACGGCGGCCATGTTCATGGTCGGCGGCGGCATCCTGGAGCACGGCATCGGCGCCCTGCACCACATCGTGGCCGACGCGGCGACGGCGGCCGGCACGGTGGCCGGCATCGGCCCCGTGCTCAAGGCGCTGGTGCCGACCCTGATCGACGCCGTCATCGGCGTGATCGCCGGCGCCCTGGTGCTGGGCGTGGTGATGGGCGCCAAGCGCTTGTTCAAGGGCAAGCAGGCCAGCGGCCAGGCTTGATCGTCCTCCTGGGGCGGCCATGCCGGCCGCCTCATTCCGGCCGCCCCATCCTGGCTGCCGCCCCGTCCGGATCCGCCCCGGCTTGCCGCCTTCCTTACGCGGAACTGACGAATAAATCCAAACTGTTGTTATCAGATCTGCATATCCCGCTTCGGAATTGACTTTGCCATATCTTCGTCCCAGTATGGTTCGGCAAGATTTCCGCTATTTACATGATTGAGTTGATAGGTTGAGTTAAAACAAATTTAATAGTTCACCAAGGGAGCAGGTATGCAGACAACATTCGCACCGAAGAAGCACGTATTGGCATTATCGATTGCAGCGCTGTTCGCCACTGGCGCGGCGATCGCCCAGGACGCAGCACCGAATGACAGTACAAATACCGTGGTCGTGACCGGCACCCGCGTGGCCAACCGCACCGCGCTCGACACCGCCTCCCCGGTCGACATCATCTCGGCCGAATCGCTCAAGAATTCGGGCACCACCGAAATCAACCAGGCCCTGGCCGTGGCCCTGCCGTCGCTGAACTTCCCGCGCCCGGGTCTTGCCGACGGCACCGACACCATCCGCCCCGCCACCCTGCGCGGCATGGCACCCGACCAGACCCTGGTGCTGGTGAACTCGAAACGCCGCCATGCATCGTCGCTGGTGAACGTGAACGGCACCATCGGACGCGGCTCGGCCGCCGTCGACCTGAACACGATCCCGACCGCGATCGTCAAGAACATCGAAGTGCTGCGCGATGGCGCGGCCGCCCAGTACGGCTCGGACGCGATTTCCGGCGTGGTCAACCTGCGCCTGCGCAGCAACCGCGACGGCGGCGAAGCGACCATCAATTACGGCGCGCGCCTGACCGAGTACGATTTCCTGACCGGCCCGGCCCCCGCCAACGCCACCTGGCAGGCGCAGAACTCGCGCAAGCGCACCGACGGCCAGACCGCCACGGTGAGCCTGTGGAAAGGCCTGGCGCTGGGCGAGACCGGCTATCTGACCATCGCCGGCGAATTCAAGGACCAGAAGCACACCGAACGCAGCGGCTACGACATGCGCCAGCAGTACGCGCTGGTGGGCGGCGCCTTCGACCCGCGCGAAAACACCATCAACCGCTTCAACACCTGGTATGGCGAACCGGAAATGAAGCAGTCGACCCTGTTCGCGAATGCCGGCGACACGCTCGGCAACGGCGTCAAGATCTACGGCTGGGCCAGCTACCAGAAACGCGAAGCCAGTTCGGCCGGCTTCTTCCGCTGGTCCAACGATCCGCGCAACATTCCATCGATCTATCCGGACGGCTTCATGCCGATCATCTCCCCGGTGGTCGACGACCTGGCCGCCACCGGTGGCGCCAGCTGGAGCATGGGCGAGTGGGAAATGGATGCCTCGCTCGGCTATGGCAAGAACAAGATGGCCTTCACCATCGAAAACACCCTGAACCGCTCGATCGGCCCGAGCAGCAAGACGGCGTTCGATGCCGGCGGCTTTTCCTACGACCAGCTGGTGCTGAACCTGACCGGGGTGCGCTCGGTCGCGCTGGCGGCCCTGTCCTCGCCGCTGAACGTGGCGGTCGGTGCCGAAGCGCGCCGCGAAGGCTACAGCCTGTTCGCCGGCGAGCCGGACTCGTACCGCTTCGGCGGCCAGCTGCTGCCCAACGGCCAGCCGACCGCGCCGGGCGCGCAAGTGTTTTCGGGCTTCCGGCCGCAAAACGAGTCGGACACGCACCGCACCGCCGTCGGCGCCTTTATCGACCTGGAAGCGAACATCACCCCGTCGCTGCTGACCTCGTTTGCGATCCGCGGCGAGCATTATTCCGACTTCGGCGACAGCCTGGCCGGCAAGCTCGCCGGCCGCTACGATTTCAGCAAGGCCTTCGCGCTGCGCGCATCGGTGCAAAACGGCTTCCGCGCGCCTTCGCCGCAGCAGCAGAACTTCACCTCGACGGCAACCAACTTCATCACCGGCGTGCCGTTCGAGATCACCACCTTCCGCCCCACCGATTCGGTGGCCATCGCGCTCGGCGCCAAGCCGCTCGACGCCGAGAAATCGGTCAACGCCTCGCTCGGCGCGGTGCTGCGCCTGGGCGGCGCCAACGTGACCATCGACGCTTACCGCATCAAGGTGCGCGACCGCATCGTGCTGTCGGAAAACCTGACCTCGGCCGATGTGCGCAATTTCCTGACCACGCAAGGCTTCATCGGCGTGGGCGGCGGGCGCTTCTTCATCAACGGCGTCGATACCACCACCGATGGCGTCGACGTGGTGGTGAACTGGGCGGCCAATGGCGGCGCCATCGGCAGGTTCGACTTCACGGTGGCTGGCAACTTCACCAAGACCGACGTCACCAAGGTACCGGCCACGGCACAACTGGCGGCGCTGCCGACCCCGACCCCGCTGTTCGACCGCCTCAACGTGCTGTCGCTGGAACAGGGCCAGCCGAAGAACAAGTTCAACGCCAGCACCAACTGGAAACTCGGCCAGATGGGCGCCACCCTGCGCGCCACCCGCTACGGCAAGGTGCTCTCGCCGAACGCCTCGCCGGCGCTGGACGTGACCCTGGGCGCGAAAACCGTGATCGACCTGGAAGGGCGTTACGCGCTGAGCTCAAAGCTGAGCCTGGCATTCGGCGCGGAAAACCTGTTCGACAAGTATCCTGAATCGGTCGGCAACGCGCTCAATCCGAGCGGCAATGCGCCGTTCCCGAACTACGCCGCGTTCGGGCGTGGCGGACGCTTCGTGTACGCACGCGCCACCTACGCGTTCTAAGCCACGACCAGCCGTCGTTGCCGCGCCAAGGCGGGCACGGCGGCTTGCCGAGTCCAGCTCCCTGGCCTTGGCATGAGCGCGCCGCGCCAGCCGCGCGCCTCGCCCCCCCCTCCTGAAATACCTCCCCGGATCCGCCACGGCCGGTGAGCGCGCGCGCAAAACCCGCTATCATCCCGACTCGCGCCGCTTAGTCGCGCCGCAGCAGTAGCGCGCCCGCCGCCAGTCCCAGCCCGAAAGCGCCGTACACCAGCGCCAGCGATGGGCGCGACAGGCGTTTTTCAAAACCCGGCCTGAGGCGCTCGGGCGTGATTTGATAGTCGACGAAACAGGCCACGGCCGAGGTCGCCGCAGCGGCTTGCAGGGTGGCCAGCGGCCCCTTGTTGTCGAGCTGGCGGCCCAGCAGGCGCTCGAACAGCACGGCCCAGAAGGTCGAGCTGGCGTGGTGGATCACGTAGCCGGTCAGGGTGTAGCGCAAGGAAGCGCCATCGCGGCGCGTGGCCTTGTCGCCCCACAGCCAGTGGCTGATGGCATTCGTCGGGCCGAAGCCGCTGCCGTCGGTGGCCTCGCCCAGCGCCGCCAGGGCGGCCGTCGAGAGCAGGCTGGCGCTGGTGCCGGAGACGAGGCCGCGTTGGCTTGCAGTTTTCCAGGTTTCCATGATGTCCTTGTGGAAGAATGAATGCGGTATGTTGGTAAAGGCTCGATTGGTATGGCTGGTAAGGAGGTCGGATGCGCATTTTGCTGACAGGAGCGAGCGGGTTTATCGGCAGGCATCTGCTGAATATATTGCTTGCCGAGGGATATTACGTGGTGGCCGCCGTGCGCACAGCGCGCGCCAGCACGCGTCCACGGCTGAGCTATATCACGGCTGACTTCGTCAAGGATACCGATAAATCGGCCTGGCTGGCGCGCCTGGACGGCATCGATGTGGTGATCAACACGGTCGGCATTTTTCGCGAACACGGCAAGCAAACCTTCGCCACGGTGCACAGCGACACGCCGCGCGCCCTGTTCGCCGCCTGCGTCGAATCGGACGACGTGCGCATGGTGATCCAGCTGTCCGCGCTGGGCGCCGACCAGCAGGCCGCCAGCGCCTATCACCTGAGCAAGAAGGCGGCCGACGATTACCTGGCGCTGCTGCCGCTGCGCTCGGCCATCGTGCAGCCATCGCTGGTGTACGGCAAGGATGGCGTCAGCGCGCGCGTATTCCGCACCCTGGCCAGCCTGCCGTTCTGCGCCCGCTTCGGCGACGCGCCGCAGCTGGTGCAGCCGATCCACGTGGACGACGTGGCCAGCGCCATCGCCAGCCTGATCCGGCGCCCGCTGCCGGTCGGCCCGGGCGGCGCCACGGCCCAGCGCATCGCCCTGGTCGGCCCGGCCGCCTTGCCGTTCACCGAGTACCTGGCGGCACTGCGCAGCGGCATGGGCCTGGGCAAGCTGCGCGTGCTGCGCTTGCCGTCCTGGTGCGGCAGCGCGCTGGCAGGGCTGTGTCGCCTGGTGCCGGGCAGCCTGCTCAACCGCGACGCCCTGCGCATGCTCGACCGCGGCAGCAGCGCCGATCCCGGCATGACGGTACGCCTGATCGGCCGCCTGCCGCGTCCGCTCAGCAGCTTCATCGACGACCCCGCCGCCGAACGCATGCAGGCCAAGCTGCACTGGCTGATGCCGATGCTGCGTATCAGCATCGCGGCGGTGTGGATGGCCACGGCGGCGGTCTCGGCCGGGCTGTACCCGGTCGAACAGAGTGTCCAGCTGCTCGAACGGACAGGCGTGCCGGCCGCGCTGGCGCCGCTCATGCTGTACGGCGCCTGCGCGCTCGACCTGCTGATCGGAATCGGCATCTTGACCCTGAAACGGCGGCGCTGGCTGTGGGGCGCGCAATTGCTGCTGATCGGTTTCTATACCCTGGTGATTGCCTTCAGGCTGCCGGAATTCCTGCTGCATCCGTACGGACCGCTGAGCAAGAACCTGCCCATGCTGGCCGCCATCTGGCTGTTGTTTGAACTTGAGGAAAAGTAATGGACTACCTGATCGTCAAATGGCTGCACATCCTGTCGTCGACCTTCTTGTTCGGCACCGGCATCGGCTCGGCCTTCTACATGCTGTTCACCAGCCTGAGCCGCGACGTGCGCGCGATTGCCGTGGTCAGCCGCCAGGTGGTGCTGGCCGACTGGATATTTACCACCACCACCATCATCGTCCAGCCGGTGACCGGCCTGTACCTGATCCACCTGGCCGGTTTTCCGTGGACCAGCGCCTGGATCCTGTCGTCGCTCGGCCTGTATTTCTTTGCCGGCGCCTGCTGGCTGCCGGTGGTGTGGATGCAGTTGCGCATGCGCGACATGGCCCAGCTGGCCGCGCGCGACGGCACCGAGCTGCCGGCCCTGTACTGGCGCTACCTGCGCCTGTGGGTGCTGCTGGGGATTCCGGCATTTTTCGCGCTGGTGATCGTGTTCTGGCTGATGGTGGCCAAACCCGCATGAGCGCGCCCATGCTTGCGTACGCGAATCTGTCCGGCGACTCCGGGGTGCAGGCGTACCGCATCGGCGCGCGCCAGATCACGGTGCGCTTCGCCGGCGGCGCGGTGTATGTCTACACCTACGCCAGCGCCGGGCGCGAGCGGGTGGAGACGATGAAGCTGCTGGCGCAGGCGGGGCGGGGCCTGGCAACCTATATCAGCCAGCACGTGCACGACGCTTACGCCAGCAAGCAGCCTTAAGCCACCGGCAACGGTGCTGGCAACTGCACGCGGAAGCAGCAGCCTCCCGGCTCGCCCGCCAGGCAGCGCACGTCGCCGCCATGATGGCGCGCAATCTGGCGCACCAGGGACAGGCCCAGGCCGACGCCGCCGGCCGACTCGCTCGCGCCCGGCACCCGGTAGAACGGCTCGAAGATGCGCTCGCGCTGCGCCTCGGGCACGCCGGGGCCGCTGTCGCACACATCGAGCACGACCGCGTCCTTGTCTTGCCAGCGCAGGCTGGCGTGCACCGACGAACCGGCCCCGTAGCGGGCCGCGTTTTCCAGCAGGTTGCGCACCAGGCGCCGCAGCAGGCGCGCGTCGCCCGCCAGGGTCAGCGCCGCCGCGTCGAAGCTCGCGCCCACCCGCGTGCACTCCTCGGCCACGATGGCGGCCAGGTCGGCCTGCTCGTCGCTGCGCGCCAATTCGGCGGTGGCATCGAGCCGGCTGGCCAGCAAGACTTCATCGATCAACTGGTCGAGTTCGCCGATATTGCGGGTCAGCTCGTCGCGAATCGCCGGGGCCGCCTGTTCCTGCATCAGTTCGACCGCCATGCGGATCCGCGCCAGCGGCGAGCGCAATTCATGCGAGGCGTTCGCCAGCAAGCTCTTCTGCGAGCCGACCAGCGCCTCGATGCGCGCCGCCGCCTGGTTGAAGCTGGTGGCCAGGCGCGCCACTTCATCCTTGCCTTCGACCGCGACGCGGGTGCCGAGCTGGCCGCCGCCCCAGGTTTCCACGCTCGATTGCAAGCGTTCCAGGCGCCGCGTGAGGCGCCGCACCACCGGATAAGCGGCGGCCGCGACCATCATGGCGACCAGCAGCAAAATCACCAGCAGGCCGAGCGAAGCGCGCTTGCCGTAGGCGCGCTGGCCGACCAGCCAGCGTCCGTCGGGCAACTGCAGGGTGAACACCGCCATCGGCCCGAACAGCCTGGTGTCGCGCTGCGCGTTCGACAGTGGCGGCAAAGGCGCGCCGGCGGCGGCAAGCGGCTCGCCGCCGGGCGTGTACAGTGCCAGGTCGGTTTGCAGGCGCTTGCCCCAGCGGGTCAGCGCGGCTTGCTGCTGCGCGCGCGCGGCGCTGGCGGGCGGCAGCACGCTGGACGCCAGCTCGGCGATGGCTTCATTGCCCGAGTTCAGGTGTTCCGGATCGTAGGCCCAGTGCACCAGCCCGAACAGGCAGGCGGCCAGTCCCAGGCTCACCAGCAGCGCGCCGTATATGCGCAGGTACAGGTGGTGCGCCATCGAAAAGCGCCGCGCGCGCCGGCCGCGGCCGCGCTCCCGGGGCGGGCTGCCGTCGCGCTCGGCTGCGCGCTTCCAGCCACGTTCGCGGCCACGATGGCCCTTGCCATCCCCGGGTCCGGCCTCGGCTTCGCGTTCGCGCCTACGCATCCTGCACCTTGGCGAACACATAGCCGGCGCCGCGCACGGTGATGATGCGCTTGGGCTGCCTGGGATCGTCCTCGATGGCCTGGCGCAGGCGTCCGATATGCACGTCGATCGAGCGGTCGAACGGTTCCAGCGACTCGCCCTTGACGGCGTCGATCAGGTGCTCGCGCGAGAGCACGCGCCCGGCGCGCTCGGCCAGCGCCTGCAACAGGTCGAACTGGTAGGCGGTCAGGCTGCGCGGCTGGCCGTCAACCGTGACCTTGCGCGCGCCGCTGTCGATTGCCAGGCGCCCGAACTGGCGCACGCCGGTCTCGGCCTCGGCCAGTTGGGGACGGCGCAGCACGGCGCGCAGGCGCGCCAGCAGTTCGCGCGGCTCGAATGGCTTGGGCAGGTAGTCGTCGGCACCCAGTTCCAGCCCCACCACGCGGTCGAACGGATCGCCCTTGGCGGTGAGCATGACGATCGGCACCGACGCCAGCGGCGCGCCCAGGGCGCGGATGCGGCGGCACACCTCCAGGCCGTCGGCGTCGGGCAGCATCAGGTCGAGCAGGACCAGCGCCGGGGCGCTCGCCTGCAGCTCGGCCAGCCCGGCGGCGGCGGTGGTGGCGTGCGCCACCGCGTAACCGTTCTGGCCGAGGTAGGTGACGACCATGCCGGCCAGGCGCTCGTCGTCTTCAATCATCAAAATGCGCGGAAGCATGCTGGAGCTGACTTGTCGTCCAAAGTGTCGGAAGGCCCAAGGATACATGGCTCGGCGGGTTCGGGACAGGCGCTCATTGCATGCGGTTTTTCATGTGCGCGGCGAAGCGCACGCGCTGCTCGGGGGTGAGCACCTCGGCCGCATCTTCCACCGCGGCAAGGATGCGTTTGCTGACCGTGTCGAGCCGCTGCACTTCCTCCACCCGCAACTGTTCCAGGGCGACCCGGTCGATGGCGGGCGCCGACAGCAGCGCGTGCGCCTTGTCGCGGCTGGTCTTGTGGTCGCGGTGCATCGGTTGCAGGTCGGCAAAGGCGGATTGGGCGATGGCGGACAGGCGCGCCTTTTGCTCGGCCGTGCCGTCGCGCAGGAGGTGATCGACCATCTTGTCGATATGTTTGGCGGCATCGGCCGGGTCCAGCGCGGCGAAATGGCTGCGATGGCCGTGCATGCCGCGTCCTTCGCTGGCAAAGCTGGCGCCGGCCAGGGTCATGGCGCCGGCGGCCAGGCCGAGGGCGGCACCGACCAGCCAGCGGCGGCCGCGCCGTGCCGGGCCGTGTTCGCCGTGTGCGTGGGTGTGGTCGTGGTGCGGGTGTGAGTGCTTATGCGGATTCATGGGCTGCCTTTCGTGAGTGCGGGACCAGGGTGGGCTCGCATGGTTCCACTGTAGGGCGCGCCCCTGTCTGCTTCGTGTGCGGCCGGTAAAGTTTTGTAAAGCGGGTACTTGTGCATCTTCGACGTTTCCAATATTATGGAAACGTGGAATAAGGAGCGGGCAATGGAAAACAAGGATGCACTGGCGGCGCTGGCCGCGCTGGCCCAGGAATCGCGGCTGGCGGTGTTCCGGCTGCTGATCGAGGCGGGGCCGGGCGGGATGTCGCCGGGGCTGATCGGCGAGCGGCTCGGCATTGTGCCATCGTCGCTATCGTTCCACCTCAAGGAACTGAGCCATGCCGGGCTGATCGCCCCGACCCCGAGCGGGCGCTACCTGATTTACGCGGCCCACATGCCGACCATGCGTGCGCTCATCGGTTTCCTGACCGACAACTGCTGCGGCGGCATTCCCTGCGGGCCGGACAGCGGTCCGGTGCCGGCATGACGCTGGCGCGCCGCCTGGTGGCGGAAGGCTTGGGCAGCGCCTTCCTGCTGGCGATCGTGGTCGGTTCCGGCATCATGGCCGAGCGCCTGGCGGGCGGCAACGTGGCGCTGGCGCTGCTGGCCAATGCCATCGCCACCGGGGCCGGGCTGGTGGCGCTGATCCTCACCTTCGGCGCCGTCTCGGGCGCGCATTTCAATCCGCTGGTGAGCGTGTCGGCGGCCTGGCAAGGACAGTTGCCGGCGGCCCAGCTCGCGCCCTACATCGCGGCGCAGCTGGCCGGCGCGCTGGCGGGCGTGATGGCCGCGCATGCGATGTTCGAGCTGCCGCTGCTGTCCGCAGCGCTGCAGGTGCGCACCGGTCCGTCACAGTGGTGGAGCGAGTTCGTGGCCAGTTTTGGCTTGCTCGGGGTCATTATCGGCTGTTCGCGCACGCGCCCGGGCGCCACGCCGTTTGCCGTGGCCGCCTATATCACGGCCGCGTACTGGTTCACCGCGTCGACCTCGTTCGCCAATCCGGCGCTGACCCTGGCGCGCGCGGCCAGCGCTACCTTTGCCGGCATCCGGCCGGCGGACGCGCCCGGCTTCATCCTGGCCCAACTGGCGGGCGCGGGTTCGGCAACCCTGCTGTTCGGCTGGCTGTACCGGCCCGCGCCGGAGACCGGTTCGCCTTGATTGTCATCCACTGTTGAGAAAAATACCCATGAAAACCGTCTTGTTCCTCTGCACCGGCAATTCGTGCCGCTCGATCCTGGCCGAAGCGACCTTCAATCATCTGGCCCCAAGCGGCTGGCACGCCATCAGCGCCGGCAGCAAGCCGACCGGCGAGGTGCATCCGCGCTCGCTGGCCCTGCTGGCGCGCGAGGGCATCGCCAGCGCGGGCTATCACAGCAAGTCGTGGGACAGCCTGGCGCTCACGCCCGATATCGTCATCACGGTGTGCGGCAGCGCGGCCGGGGAAACCTGTCCCGCCTACCTGGGACCGGTGTTGCGCGCGCACTGGGGCGTGGACGACCCGGCCCACGCCAGCGGCAGCGAGGCCCGGATCGAGGCCAGCTTCATGCAGGCGTATGCCACCTTGCGCGCGCGCATCGAGGCGCTGTTCGCACTGCCCGCGGCCACCCTGGACGGCCCGGCAGACGCCTTGAAACGTGAACTTGACCGGATCGGTACGCTGAGCCAATAAGCGGCAGTCGGCAGCTCTACCGTAGTAACAACTTGTTACAGCTTGCCATTCAGTTAAAAATGTGGGCGTACGATGGCGCACAGTGCTGCCTCATCAGTGGGCATACCCTGAAGGCAAGTAAGTTAATACGGGCAGCACATGACATACCGGGGCAAGGAACAGCGCAAGGCCTATGGCATGGCGCGCATGGTCAAGGCGATCGACCGCGCCATCGACGCCTTGACCGACGCCGAGAAGGCGCGCGCGGCGCGCTGGGCGTCGGCGTGGGGCGCGATCAGCGGGATTCATTCGCGCGGCATGCGGCTGCGCCGCACCGGCCTGTTCGCGCAGGGCCCGCGCGGCAAGACCACCTCCACCGCCTGAGGGGCGTGGCCAGCGCTGTTACAGGCGCTTGAAGTCCGCCATCACGATCCGCGTTGCCGCCGCCAGGATCTCGCTGTTGGCCTTGGCGTCCGGCGCCGCCTGCGTGTAGTACAGCGCCAGCACCACCGGCGCGCCCTTGGGCGGGAACACCATGCCGATATCGTTGCTCGAACCGTAAGCCCCAGTGCCCGTCTTGTCCGCCACCGCCCAGCCGGCCGGCACGCCCGCGCGTATCCGTGCCGCGCCGGTCGTGTTGCCGCGCATCCATTCCTGCAACTGATCGCGCTGCGCCGGCGGCAAGCCGTCATCGAGCGCCACGCGGCGCAGCAGGGTCGCCATCGCCTGCGGGGTGGTGGTGTCGCGCGGATCGCCCGGGATCGCCGTGTTGAGCTCGGTTTCCCAGCGGTCCAGCCGGAACGTGGCATCGCCCACGCTGCGCGCGAAGGCGGTCACGCCCGCCGGGCCGCCGATGAGCTTCATGAGCAGGTTGGCGGCCGCGTTGTCGCTGTACTGGATGGTCGCCTCGCACAGTTCGGCCACCGTCATGCCCTTGTCCAGCTCTTGCTCGGTAATCGGGGAATAGGTCACCAGGTCGGCCTTGGTATAGCGCACGCGCTGCGCCAGCAAGCCCGGTACCTTGCTGGCGTGCCCGAGGATGGCGGCGGCAGCAATGGTCTTGAAGGTGCTGCACATCGGGAAGCGCTCGCTGGCGCGATGCCCCAGCTGGCTGCCGGTGCCGGTATCGAGGGCCGCCACGCCAAGACGTCCGCCAGCGGCTTTTTCCAGGGCTGCAAGGCGCGCTTGCGCCTCCGTGACGACGGCCGGGCCATACGATAGCGCGCAGCCCGCGAACAGGGGGGCGCAGGCGCCCGCCGCCAGCAAGGCGCGCCGGCGCGGCGAAAAAGAGTGCGAAGAAGTCATGGGGGCTTTCAATAGTGGGGTGGACGGCACAGTGTTGTAGAGCCGCCATTCTCCACGATGCCTTGTCCCATCTCAACCATTGTCTTGTGGAAATATGGTCTTCTGTCGATATCCCCTCTCCGCTTGCGCACCGTGCGCAGGGACGCCGGGTTGTCCACAGAAAAGGAAACTCCCGATGAAATCCGACTCGTTCCGTCTGACTATTTTTCACAAGCTGGTGATCACCTTGCTGGCGGTATCGCTGATTCCGCTGCTGGGCGTGTGGTACGCGGGCAGCAGCCAGGCGCGCTCGGACGCGGCAGCGACCAGTTCGCAGCAATTGATGATGACCGCCAACGGCATCGCCACCGGCATTACCGGCTGGGACGAGGCCAATGTGCGCGCGTTGCGCCAGACCGCCAAGCTCGACGACATCCGCAGCATGGATGCGGCGCGCCAGACGCCCGTGCTGCGCACCATGGGCGAGAGCTACGAATGGGCGTTCGTGGTGTACACCATCGAGCCGACCGGCGAGAACGTCGCACGCAGCGACGACAAGCCGCTGACCCGCTACGGCGAACGCGGCTATTTTCAGGCGGCCATGAAGGGCGAGGTATCGAGCCGCCAGGTGCTGATCAGCAAGTCGACCGGCCGTCCCGCCCTGACCCTCGCCGTGCCGATCCGCAATGCCATGGGCGGCACGGTGGGCGTGCTGGCCATGGCCATGAAGCTCGATGATATTTCGCGGGTCATCAAGGACACCCGCATCGGCGACACCGGCTACGCGATCCTGCTCGACGCCGACAACAAGGTGATCGCCTCGGGCCGGCCCGACCAGGCCACCGATGCGGTGCAGGACATGAGCAGCTATCCGGCGCTCAAGGTCGATGGCATCAGCGAGCAGCCGACCGTGTATGTCTCGGGCGACAAGCGGGTGGTCGGCTACTCGCGCAAGTTGCCGCAGGGCTGGACCCTGCTGGTGGAACAGGATTACGCCGAAGCCTACGCCGCGCTGGAACGCATCGAAAGCGGCGCGCGCGCACTGATCGTGCTGACCGCCGTGCTGGTGGTGGGCGTGGCCGCCTTCCTGGCCAAACAGTTGACGCTGCCGATCAACCAGCTGATCGTGGTGGCGGAACAGCTGAGCAAGGGTGAGTTTACGGACAGCATTCCGGGCACCCTGCGCGGCGATGAAATCGGCTCCCTGGCGCGCGCCATCGACCGGCTGGGCATCAGCATCCAGATGGCCATCAGCCGGCTGAGCCGCAGAGCATGATGCACACGGGGGGAGACGCCATGACACACCAGGAACTGATGCCGTTCGGCGGCATCGTGGACCAGTTGCGGCAGTTCCGCGACCAGCGCCGCACCGGCACCGCGTTCATCGTCAGCGACGACAATCGCATGGCCCAGGTGCACATGGATGGCGGCAATATCGTCATGCTGCTGTGCCGTGGACAGCGCGGCGAAGAGGCGGTGGCGGCGATGCGCACCATGCTGCGCGCCAGCGTGCGCTTCGACGACAGTTACGTGGCGAAGCAGACGGGCGGCACGGCGGCCGGGGTCAACCTGATGGACTTGCTCAACGATCCGGCGCCGCTGCGCGCGCCGGCGCGGGTAGGGCCGCAGCCGACCCGCCCGCGACCGGCGCCGGCCGCGTTTGCGCGCGAGGACCTGCTCAAGCTCGAACGCATGCTGGCCGGACACATCGGGCCGATGGCGACCATCGTCTGCGCCGAACACGCCAGCGAGGCGGGCGACCTGCGCGCGCTGGTGATGGCGCTGGCGGCCGATATTCCGGACAAGAAGCAGGCTGCCGATTTCCGGCTTGAAGCGGGACGCGCGCTGGGACTGGGGGCGGTTTAGGGCGGCGGAGAGGGCGCGGTTTCCCATCCGACTGCCAGTGCCGCCAGCAGCAGTCCGCCAACGAACATCAGGGCAGCGATACCGAAGGACTGCATGGTCCAGGCCATTTTCAGCCATATAAGGCCGACCGCGCATACCACCGTGCCACTGTAGGCAAGCAGTTTGCGCCAGAGGGGCAAACCGGAAAACAGCTTGGCCAATGGTTCGGCGGCGTCGGCCCGGGCCGCGCGTTTCAGCAGGATATCCTCGCCGCGCGCGGCTGCGGGAAAGCCGCAGGCGGAACAGGCATCGTACACGGCGCTATTGCTGCGTCTGCAGACATGGCATTGCCAATCGCAAGCTTGCATGGTCGGACATCCAGAAACGAAACCGACGCAGTGTAGCACCGGCCCACTTCACATTCAGCACATTCCCAGCGCACACGCGCTTGCTACGCTCATGGTCTGTCAAGTTTCCCCTGGAACGCCATGATCGATCAGCACGACTGCCTGAACCCCACCGTTACGTCAGCGCCGCTCCCCGCGCTGCGTTTTTCCATCCGCGCAGCGATCTGGTTCGCCGGCGTGATCCTGCCGCTGATCGCGGTGGCGATCCTGCTGGCCGCCGCGTACATCGCGCAGACGGGACTGTCCGACGCCATCGCGGTGCACCTGCTCCTGATTGCCAGCGTCCCGCTGGCCAACGCCGTGCTGATGATCACCCTGAAGAGCGAGCGGCCGGCGCTGTCACAGCCGTTGGCGCTGCTGCACGGCTTCGCGACCGGGATCAGCGCCTTCTTCAGCGTGCTGTTCCTGCCGCTCACGCCGGGCGGCATCGCCACCATCATCTTCTTCGGCATCGGCTTGCTGATGCTGGCGCCGCTGTTGTCGCTGCTGGCGGCACTGGCCGCGCGTCGCTTGCTGCGGCGCCGGGTGCTGGCGGCCGGCGGCGCGCCGCCAAGCGCCGCCTGGCCCGGCGTGCTGCTGGCGCTGGCCATTAGCGGTTCGATGGAACTGCCATCGGCCATCACGCGGATCGGCATCCGCATGGCGGCCGATGAAGCGCATGCCACCAGCGCAAACGGGATACGCCTGCTGCGCTACCTCGGCAACGAAAAAATCATGCAGGCCCTGTGCTACGGAGAGGGCAACATCCCGCTCGACCTGACCAGCCTCATTTTGATGAAGCGCGTCTCGAGCACCGCAGCGGAGGCGCGCGCGGTCTACTACCGCCTTACCGGCACCCCGTTCAGCGCCGTGCCGGTGTCCGCCAGCGAGGCGGCCGCCCCGTGGCGCTCCTACGACCAGGATGCCGGCGGCCCGATCGTGGGCGCGCGCGTGGAAGGCCTGCTGCTGGCCGGTTCGCGCATCGATGGCACGGTCGATGCCAGGGCGGCGCTCGGCTACCTGGAGTGGACCATGGTGATCCGCAACGACGGACGCAATGCCGAAGAAGCACGCGCGCGCATCACCCTGCCGGCTGGCGCGGTGCTCGCGCGCGTCACGCTAAAGGACGAGGGTGGAGAGCGCAGCGCGGATGCCGCCGGCGGCATCCGGGCCCGCGAGGCGCGCTCCAAGGCCCATTTCTCCGAGCGCGCCCCGGTCCTGGTGACCACGGCGGGCAAGGACCACCTCATGCTCCAGCTGGGGGCTGTGCAGGCTGGACGCGAGCTGAGCGTGCGCATCGCGCTGACCGCGCCGCTGGTGCTCAATGAACCGGGCCTGGGCTATCTTCAGCTGCCCTCGTTCAGCGAACGCAATTTCGAGATCGCGCCGGCCTTGCGCCATGCGGTGTCGGTGCAATCGGCCAGCGCGCTGCGGGGCGCGCCCGGCATGCGCGAGCAGGCCGGCGCCACGCTGCCGTTCGCGCTGCACGGCGACGTCGCCGAGCCGCTCCCTGGCGTCGGCGCGGCCATCATCAGCGCCGTGCGCGCGCCGGCCGACACGCATGCGTGGAGCCACGACCCGACCACGCAAGGTGGCGCGATCGTGCAATCCATCAGCCAGAAAAGTGCGCGCATTCCGCGCCGCGTGGCGCTGGTGATCGACGCTTCGGTCGCGCTGGCGGCGCAGCGCGAGCAACTGGCGCGCGCCGCGACCTCCTTCCCGGGCAACCTGGAACTGGGCGTGATCGTGGCCGGCGGCCAGGCGCCGCACGTGTTCCTGCACGATCCTTCCGATCCGCTGGCCAGTGTGCGGCACCTGCAGGACATCGCGTACGAAGGAGGGCACGACAACAGCGCGGCACTGCTGATGGCGTGGGAATGGGCGGCGGCCAGCAGCGACGGCGCGGTGGTATGGATCCACGGGCCGCAGCCGATCATGCCCGGCATGGCGGACGCGCTGCTGCAGCACTACCAGCAGCGCCCCGACCAGGTGCGCCTGATCGCCCTGGAAGCGCTCGCCGGTCCCAACGTGCTGTGGGAAAAGATGGATGGCGTGGCCGCGCTGTCACGCGTGCCGCGCATCGGATCGCTGCACGACGACCTGGTACGCCTGCTCAGCGGCTGGAAACCGGCGGCGCGGCAGGTCGTGGCCGAGCGCCGCCGCGCCACGGCCCGGCAACCGGCGCAGGAACAAACCTCGCCCGGCCTGACCTACTTGTGGGCAGGCGAGCGCGCCGCGCCGCTGCGCGCGAAAAGCGCCCGCACGCCAGAAGAAGAGCAGGAACTGCGGCGTCTTGAGCAAGTGCTGAAGGACAGTGCGCTTGACGAACTCAAATAGAATCTATATTCTATTTGAATGGTCAGACTCGCAAAATACAACGCACATACCTTTATCGACGGCGCCATCGAGATCGCCGCCACCTGCGGCATCGGCTCGGTGTCGATGGCGGCGATCGCCATCCGGGCCGGCGCGCCGATCGGATCGGTGTATCACCGCTTCGATTCGCGCAGCACGCTGCTGGCGCACGCCTGGCTGACGGTGAAAGCCGATTTTCGCGAACAGGTGGCGCGCCACTGGGATGAAGAGGACACCTGGATACCGGTGGCGGCGCTGCTCGACTGGTGCCGCGGCAAACCGGTGTATGCGCGTTTTCTGCTGCAATACGAAGACTGCCCGGACCTGGGCGCGCCGCCCTCGGCGGAACTGAACGAGCTGCTCGAAGCGGAGCAGGCGCGCCTCGACGCCTGCTTCGAGCGCTGCCTGCGGCGCCGTGGCGCCGATGGCGACGATGCGGCCCATACGCTGCGTTTCATGCTGATCGACGCGCCGATTGCCATCGTCAAACCCTACCTGGCCCACAACAAGGCGATCCCCGCCACGCTCGACGCGATCCTGCGCGCCTCGCACGACGCGGTCGGCGCGCTGGCCGCCTCACCTCACTGAGAAACCCTATGCGCTACTCCTCACAAACAGAACACGGCAAACCGATTCCCCTGTACGACGAAGCGGGCTTTGAAGGCATGCGCGCGGCCGGCCGCGTGGCCGCCGAGACGCTCGATTTCATCGCGCCGCACGTGCGGGCCGGCGTGTCGACCGCCACCCTGGACGCCATGTGCGAAGAATTCATGCGCGCCGCCGGCAGCATTCCGGCCACCATCGATTACCACGGCTACAAGCACGCCAGCTGCATTTCGGTGAACCATGTGGTCACGCACGGTATTCCGTCGGACAAAAAAATCCTGCGCGAGGGCGACATCGTCAACATCGACGTCACGCCAAAATTCAATGGCTGGTTCGGCGATACCAGCCGCACCTTCGAAGTGGGCACGGTATCGATCCTGGCCAGGCGCCTGGTCGATACCGCGTACGAGTCGATGATGACGGGCGTGCGCACGGTGCGTCCGGGGGCCACCCTGGGCGACGTCGGCGCGGCGATCGAAGCCTGCATCAAGGCACAGGGCTTTTCATCGGTGCGCGATTTTTGCGGCCATGGCATCGGCCAGGTGTTCCACGATGCGCCGCAGGTGACGCACTATGGGCGCGCCGGCACCGGCATCGTTCTCGAACCGGGCATGATCTTCACGATCGAGCCGATGGTCAACGTCGGCACCCACCAGGTCACGGTATTGCCCGACAAATGGACCACCGTGACCAAGGACCGCAAGTGGTCGGCCCAGTTCGAGCACTCGGTGGCGGTGACGGAGAGCGGCGTCGAGATCTTCACGCTGTCGGCCGCCGGGCGCTAACTGCCCCGGTAAGCGCCGATTTCAGCCTGGGCCGCCGCGCGCAGCGCTGCCGCATCGCCCCCCAGCGCCACCAGCGAGCGCGGGGCCACGCCCTGGCGCATCGCCGCCACCAGCGCCACCACGTGCGCGCCCAGCAAGGGGCCGCGCTCGCCCGAACGCTGCTGCGCCAGGGTTTGCATCAGTTCCGCGCCCGAGGGCGCCGCGTCGTACAGGCGCCGGCTTGGCTTGAGCGGTTCGGCTGCATCGAGGGCCGGATCGGGCGTGAGTCCCGCAAAACGCAGCGCGTCGCGATACTGCTGCGCGATCGCCTGCGGCAGCTGCGCCGGATCGGCATGGACCTGTTCGAAGGCGCGGCGCGCCGTGCCGTCTTCCAGGTCGAGCGCGGAGAGCAGGAAATGCTCCGCCGCCGGTTCGCGCTGCTGGTCGGCCAGGGCGTATTTTTCCGCCCCCTGGCACAGATACTGAATCGTCTTCATGTCGCCCAGACGCTGGCGTATGCGTTGAAACATCGACTGCCTCCCGATTAACTGTCTTCATCCGTCACTGAACCCGCCAGGCGCTTGTGGGCGGCCTGCTTCGACACGCCCAGCGCCTGTGCAATGTCGCTCCACGACCAGCCCTGCCTGAGCGCCGCGTTGACCGCCTTGCGTTCCAGCGCATCGGCGTAACGGCGCAGCGCCACGACCGCCGCCAGGGCATCGGCAGGGTCGTCGGGCGAGGGCATGTGGCGGGGATCGATCATGGGTGGAACGATAAGCCAGGCGGAAGATTCTGTCAACATAAGTTGACGATATGCCGAAAAACGGCGGCGTGGGCGTTAATACCACATTTTTTGCGCTTGCCAAATTGGTATGCATAAAACAGGGCGCCTGGCGCCCCTTCCACGCGCGCCGGCCGCCACTCAGGTATTGGTGCAAGCCTTGCCGGACAAGCCATCGGCCACGCCGCGCAAGGCCGGCTTTTGCTGGTAGGCGCCGTCGAACAGCAGCGGCCAGTCGGCGTGCGCGTTCTTGAACAGGTCGGAAATCAGCCAGCTGCCTGGATCGCTCACGCCCCATACCGTCACGCCGCCGCGCAGTTTGGCCGGTACCGTGTCCATATACGCTTTCACCACTTCGCAATAGCGCTTTTTCTGCGCCAGCGCCAGTGCCGGCGTCAGTTCGCGCTTGATGTCGCCGGCTTTGTACGGCGCGCTGAATGGATTATTGATGGGGATATCGAGCTCGGTAATCTTCACCTTCAGATTGCGGTCCACGGCGCGCTTGAAAGCCGCCGAAATGGTGCTCACCGATGGATAATCCATAAAGATATGCATCTGGAAGGCGACCCCGCTGATCGGCACCGAGCGCGCCTTGAAACCATCGAGCATGCTGGTCAGGGTTTGCAGCTTGGCGCTGTCGGCCTCGATGTTGTAATCGTTGTAGTACAGGTCGGCCTTCTTGTCGACCGCGCGCGCATTGATGAACGCCTGTTCGATATAGTCGGTACCCGTCTTCTGGTAAAAAATCGAATTGCGGTAGCCGCCGCCATCGTTAATGGCTTCGTTCACCACATCCCAGCTCGCGACTTTGCCGGAAAAGTGCGTGGCAATCGTTTGCACGTGGGTCTTGAGCATCGCCAGCCAGGCCGCCTTGTCGCCCTGGTAGTTTTTCATGAACGCCGGAACCTGGTAAGCGGCGTGCCAGATCAGGGTATGCGCGTGCAGGGTCTTGCCATTGTCCTTGGCGAATTTCAAGAAATCGTCGGCCTGGGTGAAGTTATAGGTATCCCGGTCCGGATGCAGATAACTCATCTTCATGATATTACCGGCCGTGAGCTGGCTGAAATGGGTCTTGATGACGGCCTGTTGCGGCGGGCTGTTGGTGTAGCTGAAAGCTTCATTGCCATAGGAGAGCGAGACGCCGACCGGGAACGTGGCCAGCTTGCTTAATTTGCTCACGCCGGCCGCGCTGGTCTTCCCGGACGAGCCGGAGTCAACGCCGGTCATGCCGTCGCCCGCCTCGCTGGCCAGGGCCGGCGGGGGCGCATCGTCATGCGCCGGGATCGCATCGGCCGCGACATCGGCCGCGACATCGGCCGCCGGTGGCGCTGGCGCGGCCGTGGGGCTGCCGGGATCGGCGTCACCGCCGCAGGCGGACAGGAGCAGGCATAAACTGAACGTGGCGGAAGAAATTCGCATCGGGTCTCCAGAATGGTTTTTATAGGCTGCAACATTAAATGCAGCGGAATATGAAAACGTTTTCATTGACAAATAAATAACGTTTTGATTGTTGGATTGTGTGGCAAACATTCCCGCAAGTCAATCGGCCGAGCCCGGCCCGCCGGCTATTTTGCGGGTGCCGGAAAGCGCCCGCGCATGCCTGCAACAGAACCTTCCTTTACGCACTGGTATTGCTCCATGGGGTAATTTTGAAAACCAGTTGACTACCACTTTCCCGGCCCGCATCCTCATTGATTTTGAACTGCATGCGAGCGCGCGATGTCGGCCGGCCCGGCTGTATGCGTGCTTACCGATGTCGTCCCGCCCGAAAGGTAAATCAACATGAAAACACTCACCACCATCGCCGGCGCCTGCGCGCTGTTATGCAGCGCCAGTGCCATGGCACACGGCTACATCACCCAGCCTGAATCGCGCAACCTGCTGTGCAAGCAAGGCGGCAACAGCGCCTGCGGCGCCATCCAGTGGGAACCGCAAAGCCTGGAAGCGCCATCCGGCTTTCCGGCCCAGGGACCGGCGGACGGCGTCATCGCCTCGGCCGCGCTGGCGCAATTCGGCGAACTCAATGAACAGACCAGCAGCCGCTGGACCAAGCGCCCCATGCAGGCCGGCGCGAATGTGTTCAAGTGGCAGTTCACGGCCAACCACGCCACGCGCAACTGGCGCTACTACATCACCAAATCGAACTGGAATCCAAACCAGAAGCTCACCCGCGCCTCGTTCGACCTGACCCCGTTCTGCGTGATCGACGGCGGCAACCGCCAGCCGCCCGCACAGGTCAGCCACAACTGCACGGTACCGCAGCGCACCGGCTACCAGGTGATCCTGGGCGTATGGGAAATCGCCGATACGCCGAACAGTTTTTATAACATGGTCGATGTGCTGTTCAAGGATGGCGGCACGGTGCCGGTGCCGGAATGGACGCAGCGCGGCGCGATCTATCCATCGGTCGACCTGGCCGCCGGCGACAGCGTGGCCACGCGCGTGTTCGACGCGGCGGGCGAGCATCCGGAACTGCAAACCAAGGTCACCATCGGCAGCGCCAGCGAGGGCTTGCGCAATAACTGGGCCTATCTGCTGGCCACCCGCATCAACGCCGAACAAGCGCAGCTGCACGCGGGCCAGCTGGGCCAGGACGGCAAGATCACCCCGGTGTACGGGCAGAACACGGTGTACGCGAAAACGTCCAGCGCGCTGACCCGGGTCGAAGTCCAGATCAACAAGGACCAGACGCCGCCGCCGGCCGACTTCAGCGTCAGCGATTTGCGCACGGCATATGTGATCAAGGGCGGGCAACTGGCGATCAACTTCAGCGTCAGCGCCAATGCCGACATGGAGGTCAGCGCGTATGTGTACGACCAGGCGGGCGTATCGAAGGGCTTTGCCACGGCGCCGCTGAACAACAACAGCGCGGCACTGGCGGTGAACCTGAACGCACCCAAGGCGGGCGCGCACCAGCTGGTGCTCAAGGCGGTGGTCAAGGACGGCGGCGCGGTGCTGCAGAAGACCTTCCCGCTGACGCTGACGGAAGAAGGCAGCGCGGCCTACGATCATGTGTTCCCGGCCTCGCTGGCCAGCTACAAGGCAGGCACCCGCGTGCTGCAATCCAAGAACGGCAAGGTCTACACCTGCAAGCCGTTCCCGTACAGCGGCTGGTGCACGCAGTGGACCGCGGCGTCGACGCATTACGAGCCGGGCGTGGGCGCCAACTGGCAGGACGCCTGGATCGCACCGTAACCAGGCAGCCCTTGCCTACCTGGAAGCGGCGGCGGGGGCGCCCATGCGCACCTCCGCCAGCTTCCACGATGCCAGGCCGTGACGCTCCATCACGAGCGACATGCGCCGGTCGCCCGGATTGTCCGGTTCCAGGTGCATGATGAACTGGCCGAGGCCGACGCGCTCGGAAGTGTACTTGCGGTCCGGCTTCTTCGGCCCATTCTCTTGCGCGCCATGCGGGCGCGGATGCAGCGTTCCCTGTTCCATCGCGCGCATGACGAATTCCGGCCGCACCATGGCGTCGACCATCTTGTCGGCCATGGCCATTCCCAGCATCTTGCCGATTGCCGTGCCGGCTTCACCGAACGCGCTGGTGTCGCTGCGCTTGACTTCCTCGTTCATGGCGGCGCCGAGCTGCAGCTTGACGCTTTCGCGCAGGCGCGGGTAATCGACGCGCTCGTTGAAGCTCTCGGCGTTGTTCTCGCGGGCCGCCGCGCGCATCTGTTTCAGGGCGATCAGGGGGGAGTAGTACCAGTACGCCGCGCCGGCGGCGACGCACAGCGTGGCGATACCGAGCTTGAGGTGGATTGCCTTCACGGATGTCCTTCTATAGGTTGACGGTGTGCCGGATTCTACACGGCGCGCGCCGTCAAAATGTAATGATGAAGCGCGCGCCGCTGCCGATCGATTTGGCATACCGCACGGCGCCGCCATTGCGGTGCACCAGCTGGCGCACCATGGCCAGGCCGATGCCGCTGCCCTTGCTTTTGGTCGAAAAGAAGGGCGTGAAGATATCGGCAATGACTTCGTCCGCCACGCCCGGCCCGTTGTCGCACACGTCGATGCGCAGCCGGCCGCCGCGCGCCAGCCTGGCGCTCACCTCGACGTGCGGCGCGGCGCCCTGCGCGCACGCTTCGGCGGCGTTCTGGAGCAGGTTCACCAGCGCCTGTTCCAGCTGGCCCGGATCGGCCATCAATTCGAGCGATTCCGGCTCCACCCTGAAGCCGGCGCTGCCGCCGCGCGCCTGCCACGCCGGCCCGATCAGGGCCGACAGGCGCGCGAACATCTCCTGCACCACCACCCGCTGCGGCGCCGCCTGCGGCACGCTGGCCAGGACCCGGTAGCCGCTGACGAAATGGGTCAGGCTGTCGGCGCGGCGGGCGATGGCGTCGAGCGCGATACCGAGGTCGCCGGCAACATCGGGCGGCAGGCCGGCGCGCACGCCGTGCACCATGTCGCGCGCGCTGTGCGAAAGCGAGGCCACCGGCGTGAGCGAATTCATGATCTCGTGCGTCAGCACGTGCACCAGCTTTTGCCAGGCCTGCATGGCCTCCGCCGCCAGCTCGTTTTCCATCGGCGTCAGGGCCACCAGCCGCTGCGGCTGGCCTTCGATGCTCAATGCGGCGGCCGTGGCCAGGGCGCGCTCGATTCCTTGTTCGGTGTCGACGTCGATCATGCGGCGCTGGCCCGGCGCCAGGCCGGCCAGGGTGCGGCGCAGGGCATCGAGGTCGGTGGCGCGGCCGGGTGCCAGCAGGCGGCGCGCATTGGCGTTGACTGGCTCCACGGCCAGGGGCAGCTGCGCGCTGTCGATGCGGAACAGGGCAATCGGCGCATGCTCGACCTGCGATTCGAGCGCCAGCACGCGCGCGGCCAGCTGCGCCTGGTCGTGCGGCACGCCGGCCGGTATTTCCAGCGGCGGCAGGGGCGCCACGGCCGCTGACGCAGCCAGTCCGCGCCGGATCAGGCCCACGCCCAGCAGCGCCGCCAGCGCGCTGGCCGCCGTCGCCGCCGAGATGGTGGCGCCATGCGCACCGGCGCCCCACGCGGCGGCGCCGAGCAGCAGCGCCCCGGCCCAGATGGCGCGCCGTGGCGCGGCGTCACAGGCCATGCTTGGCGCGCTTGCGGTAGACGGCGGCGCGGCTGATGCCGAGCAGGCCGGCGGCGTGGGTGATGTTGCCGCGCGCCTGCGCCATGGCGGCGGCCACGGCGTCGCGCTCGATGGCGTCGAGGGCGAGCATGTCGGTGCCGGCGGCACGCGGCGCCGGCGCCGGCTCGCCGCCGTGCAGGCCGAAATCGGCGACGCCGTGGGTGCCGGGCTGGCCGAGAATGACCGCGCGCTCGCACGCGTGGCGCAGCGCGCGCACATTGCCGGGCCAGGGATGCGCGCACAGCGCATCGAAGGCGCCGGGGGCGATGGTGGCGGGCGGCTTGCCGTACAACTGCGCGTAATGGGCCAGGTAGTGGCGCAGCAGCGCGGGAATGTCCTCGCGCCGCTCGCGCAGGGGCGGCACGCGGATCACGATGGTATTGAGGCGGAACAGCAGGTCGGGCCGGAACACCTGCGCGTCATACAGCCTGGCTTCGTCGAGGTTGGTGGCGCTGACGATGCGCACATCGATCGCCTGCGGGCGGTCGGCGCCGAGCGGCGTGACTTCGCGCCGCTCCAGGGCGGTGAGCAGCTTCGATTGCGCGGCCAGCGGCAGGTTGCCTATTTCATCCAGAAACAGGGTACCGCCGGACGCCGCCTGGAAGCGCCCGGCGCGGTCGCTGCGCGCATCGGTAAACGATCCCTTGCGGTGGCCGAACAATTCGCTCTCCAGCGTCGCTTCCGGCAGGCTGCCCATGTCGACGGCGAGAAACTGGCCGGCGGCGCGGCGCGAGGCCAGGTGCAGGGCGCGCGCGACCAGTTCCTTGCCCACCCCGTTCTCGCCCAGCACCATGACGTTGGCCTGGGTCGGCCCGACGCTGGAGACCAGCGCGCGCAGCTGGCGCATCGGCAGCGATTCGCCCATCAGGGCATCGAGGGCGCCGCTGGCAGGCGACGCCGGCGCGGCGCGCCGTGCCAGCGCCGCTTCGACGATGGCGAGCAGGCGCGCGTTATCCCAGGGCTTGGTCAGGAAATCGCTGGCGCCGCGCTTCATCGCCTCGACCGCCAGCGCCACGTCGGCGTAAGCGGTCATGACGATGACCGCCGGCGCATCGGGCAGCGCGCGCAGCTGATCGAGCAGCGCCAGGCCCTCGGCGCCGTCGGTGCGGCCGGGCGTGAAGTTGAAGTCGAGCAGCACCACGTCGGGCACCCCGCCCTGCAGATGGCGTGCCAGCTGGCGCGGATCGGCCAGGGTGGCCACTTTTGCCGCGCAGCGGCGCAGCACCAGTTGCGCCGCGTAGGCGACGTCGGCGTCGTCGTCGAGGATCAGGATGCGGGCGGGATTGTCGGCCATGGCGCGGAGGTTGAAAGCAGGTGCGCCGATTCTAGCAGCAGGCCGCCAGCGCCACCAATCAATCCGTCCGGTGGCGACCCAGGTGTCCGAAAGCGCACACTTCGCACCGTCCGCTTCCGCACGGATCATGCGCAACACGCTTATGGGAATGGGCGCGTGCCCCTGGCGCGCACATGGCACGGATGTTGCGATCCATCCGTCCATTACTTCACAGCCCGACGGTCGCCATGATTGTTCCGATAGCCCCACCAGCAGAGCGCCCCAGCGGCGCCGCGATGGACCAGCCGCTGCAACGCCGCCGCGGCAAACGCGCCTTGAGCGCCGCCGCGCTCGCGCTGGCGCTGCTGGCGGCCGGCGCGGCCCTGTGGCAGCAGTTGCCGCGCGGGCTCCAGGTGGCGCGCGCCGACGCGCGCATCGCCAGCGTGACGCGCGGCGTGTTCCGCGACGACTTGGCCGTGCGCGCCATCGCCGCGCCGCTGCACTCGGTGATGCTCGACGCGGTCGAATCGGGCCGCGTGGAAGAAGTCTTTGCGCGCGACGGCGCATCGGTCAAGCAGGGGGACGTGCTGTTCCGGCTGTCGAATCCGCAGCGCCGCCTGGACCTGCTGGCGCGCGAAGCGGAGCATGCGCAGCAGATTTCCAACCTGACCAATCTGCGCATCGCGCTCGAAGCGAGCCGCATGGAGCGCGAGCGGCGCGGCGCCGAGCTGGCGTTCGCCCTGGCCCTGGCCGAAAAGCAGCACGCGCGCAATGCGGCGCTGGCGCAGAAGGGCTTCGTGTCTTTGAGCGCGCTGGAAGACTCGGACGACCGCGTGGCGCAGCAGCGCCGCCTGTACGAGAGCGAGAAAGCCGGCTACAAGACCGAAACGGCGACGCAGCGCGACGCGGTCAGGCAGATGGAGCAGGCCATCGGCCGGCTCGAAGCGGGCCTGCAACTGGTCAACGCCACCATCGATGCGCTGGCGGTGCGCGCGCCCGTGTCGGGCCGCCTGACCGATTTTCATTTGCAGGTGGGCGAAACCGTGAAACCCGACCAGCACCTGGGCCGCATCGATGACGTGGACCAGTTCAAGCTGGCGGCGCAGGTCGACGAGTATTACCTGAACCGGGTGGCCGTGGGCCGCCAGGGAAGCACCACCATCAACGGCCGGGCGCATGCGCTGACCGTGAGCCGGATCTACCCGCAGATCAAGGAGGGCCGCTTTGCGCTGGAACTGGCGTTCACCGGCGGCCAGCCGCAAACCTTCAATCCGGGCCAGGGCACGGAAGCGCTGGTCACGCTCGGCGGCGCCAGCGACGCGCTGCTGCTGCCGCATGACGCCTTCATCAACGATAGCGGCGGCGTGGCGGTGTATGTGCTGGACAAGGATGGGGGAACAGCCGAACGGCGCGCGATTCGCACCGGACGGCGCAACAACACCCAGGTCGAGGTACTGGCCGGCCTGGCGCCGGGCGAGCGGGTCATCGTCTCGTCGTATGCCGGCTACGGCAAGGCGGCGCGGCTCCAGTTCCAGGATTAGATTTTTCATGTTGGCTTACCCGGAGATGACACAATGAACGCCACACCAATCAACCCCACCCCACGTCGGAAGGACGGCATGCTCAAGCTACTCAATGTCAGCAAAACGTTCCAGGGCGGCGAAGTGCGCACCACGGCGCTGGACCGCATCACGCTCGATATCGACGCCGGCGAATACGTGGCCATCACCGGGCCGTCCGGCTGCGGCAAATCGACCCTGCTATCGATGCTGGGATTGCTCGACACGCCCGACAGCGGCGAATACTGGTTCGATGGCCAGAACGTGGCCGGGTGGAGCGAAGCGCAGCTGAACCAGCTGCGGCGCGGGCGCATCGGCTTCATCTTCCAGAGCTTTAACCTGATCGAAGCATTGTCGGTGACCGAGAATGTGGAACTGGCGCTGGAGTACATGAACGTGCCGGCCAGGGAGCGGCGCGAGCGCGTCGCGGCGATGCTCGACAAGCTGGGCGTGGCGCACCGCGCCAAGCACCGGCCCTCGCAACTGTCGGGCGGGCAGCAGCAGCGCGTGGCGATCGCGCGCGCGCTGGTGGCGAACCCCGCGCTGCTGCTGGCCGATGAGCCGACCGGCAACCTCGATAGCGCGCATGGCGATGAAGTCATGCGCCTGCTGCGCCAGATTAACGCCGAAGGCACCACCATCATCATGGTGACGCACTCGCCGTCGCATGCGGCGCAGGCATCGCGCACCTTGCGCCTGCTCGACGGCCGCATCCTGGTCGACGCACTGCAAGCGGCGTGAGGGAGCGATGATGAACCTGAGGGATTTCCGTATCGGCTGGCGCACGCTGTTGCAGGAACCGGCGTATTCGCTGGTCGTCATCGCCGGCCTGGGCGTGGGCTTTGCCGCAGCCCTGCTGCTGTTTGGCTTCGTGCGTTTTTCATGGCAGTACAACGCCGAGGTGCCCGGCGCCGATCACATCTACATCGTCAAGCAGCGCTACAACGTGGACCCGAAGGCGCCGTGGTTCGACCAGGCGCCGATGATGCTGCGCATGGCGGCCGCCAAGGCGCCGGGCGTACTCGCCTCGACCGCCTACATTCCGACACGCCCGCACATCAAGGGGCTGACGGCGACCATCAACGGCCAGCTGCATGGGATGGACGGGCTGACGGTCATGCCGGGATTCACCGGCATCCTGGGCCTGCAGGCGCTGCGCGGGAACCTCGATGGCGCGCTGGAACAGCCGGAAGGCTTTGCCATCACCGAAGAGGCGGCGGTGCGCCACTTCGGCACGGCCGATATCGTGGGGCGCACCATGCTGGTCGAGGGCAAGCTGCTGCGCGCCGCTGCGGTGCTGCGCACGCCGGCCGCCAACACCACCATCCCGTTCGAGGTGCTGGTGGGCGTGCGCTCGGTGCTGGCCGAGGCGCACGTAAAGGAGGAAATGATGACGGGGAAATCGGGCTGGTGGGGCAAGGTGCTGATCCGCGTCGATCCGGCGGCATCGGTGGCGGCGCTGACCGCATCGCTGCAGCAGGCCGTCGACGGCGCGCCCGGGATCCAGAACGTTCCGCCGGAAACCAGGCAGCGGCTGGGACAAAGGAAGGTGATGGATGTCGCCCTGTCGTCGCTGCGGAACGCCTATTTCGACCGCGACGTGGGACAAACCGAAGTGATCGCGGCCGGGGAGCGCGGCAACCCGAAGGTGATCGCCGCCCTGGCCGCGATTGCCGCCCTGATCCTGGCGATGGCCGCCATCAATTACGTCAACCTGGCGGCGGTGCGCGTGCTGCGGCGCCAGCGCGAGGTGGCGATGCGCAAGGTGCTGGGCGCCGACGTGCGCCAGATCGTGCTGCAACTGCTGGCCGAATCGATGCTGGTGGCGCTGCTGGCAACAGGACTGGGCCTGCTGCTGGCGTGGCTGGCGCTGCCCCTGTTCGCGCAGCTGGTCAACCGCAAGCTCGATGGCATGCTGTCGGCGCCGAATATCGGTGCGGCGCTGGCACTGGGGCTGGCACTGGGCGCGCTGACGGCGGCGTATCCTGCGTGGATCGCCATGCGCGTGCGTCCCAGCCAGGTGCTGGCCGGGCGTGGCGACAGCGAGTCGGCGCGCGGCATGCGCTTGCGCCGCGTGATGACGGTGGTGCAGGTGGCCACCGCGATGGGCTTCGCCGGCATCACCCTGGCCATTGCGTGGCAAACCGCGTTCGCCATGCGCGTCTCGCCCGGCTTCGATCCGGCGCCGCTGATGATTGTCGATCTGCCGGAAACGATGCGCGACAGCGCCCGCGTGCGCAGCTTTGTCGCGGCGCTGTCGGCCCAGCCGGGCGTGGCCGGCACTGCGATCTCGGAAGACGCCGTGGGGCGCCATCAGGTGTCGTGGCTGCGTGACCTCAAGCGCCCGGGCGGGATCAGCGCATCGATGGAAATGAAGTCGGTCAGCGCGGCGTTTTTCGAGCAGTACCGCATCGCGCCGCGCGCCGGGCGCCTGTTCGCGGCCGCCGTCGACAAGGAAGACGATCCGGTGCCGCTGGTGTTGAACGTGATCGCCACGCGCGATCTCGGTTTCGCCAGTCCGGAGGCTGCGCTGGGCCAGACGCTGTTGTTTACCGGCTTCGATAACAAGGTCATTCAGAAGCGCGTGGTGGGCATTGCACCGGAACTGCGCTTCCAGTCGCTGCGCGAACCGCCGCATGCCATGGCGTACGAGTTGTGGACCGCCGGGATGACGCTGAGCGTGCGCGCAACGGGCACGCTGGCGCCGGTCGAGGCGGCGGTGCGCAGTTTGTGGCCCAGGTATTTTCCCGACGCGATAATCAAGACGCAGCGCGCCGATGCGATCCTGGCGCTCAATTATGCGGAAGATGCGCGGGTGGCCAAGCTGCTGGCCATTGCCACCGGCATCGCGCTGGCCATCGCGGCGTTCGGCACGTACGTGCTGTCGGCGCACACGGTGCAGCGGCGCGCGAAGGAGATCGTGCTGCGCAAGCTGCACGGGGCGCGCCGGCCGGCGATCGGCCTGCTGGTGGCGCGTGAGATAGGAACGCTGATCGCGATCGCGGCGCTGATCGCATTGCCGCTGGCGGCGCTGGCGGTCAAGAGCTATTTGGCGACCTATGTCGAGCATGCGCCGGTCGGCTACTGGACCTTGCTGCTGGCGTTGGCGTCGACTGTGGCAGTGGCGCTGGTGGCGGTGGCGCGCCACGCGTGGCTGGCGATGCGCATGATGGCGGCGGATGCGCTGCGGGTGTAGGGACTCAGGGCAGCTTCATGAATTGATTGCATGAGATTGCGGCGATGGCGGTGAAGCAGCCGATGAGGAGAGGGACGTTCGCATTCATATCGGCGCCTGCATTGTTCCTGTTGAGGGCCCGCTGGACAACGCCCTGGCATCCCTGGTCCAGCCGTTTTGCATGAGTCGTGCGGTAGAATCGGAACGCTCGGCCCGCACTTTCGCGGCAGCCGATGCTCACTTCAGGTATCCGCATGCAGACACTGATTCAGATCATCGAAACGTGGTGGACCGGCGCATCGCGCGGCGCGCCGGGATCGGTTTTGCGAAACGCCGTTCCGGAGCGCGTTTCGATTCCCGATTGCGCGCTGTCCGACCCGGTTCTGTTGCATCTTGTGCGGTCCTGTGAAAGCCGCCAGTTCGCCATCGATCATGGTACGGAAGTGGTTCGTTTCGCCCAACAGCACAGCGAGGCGTTTCCGCTCACGATTGAGCACACGGAAGCAGGCGTACATGTCGCTTTCCTAGGCTATCACGCCCGGCGCAGACCGGCGAAAGCCGTTTCCGACGTGCTGCTGAAACCGAACTGCTGGGTGCGGATCATCGGGAATTATCGCGTGGCGCAGGAGAGCGGTTGGGTGTATCGCAAGGTCGTGTTCAACATCTTCCACGGCCCGGCGCTGCGGGCCAACGAACTGATGGCAAGCAAGCCGCCGGTCGCGCGCATCGATCATCAGCGTCACCTGTGGTAACGCAGTTGGAGAATCAGCCTGCGCCGACGTCGCGCAGCATGTGGATGTCGTCGTAAAAGACGCCGTCCACGCACAGGGCGCGCGGCTCGTGGCCGAATAGGCGAAATCCCATCGATTCATACAGCGCCAGCGCTGCCGCGTTGCCAGCGGTGAGGGTCAGCGTCACCTGACGCAGCCCTGGCATGGCATCGGCAAAGGCCAGCGCGTGCGCGAGCAGTTGCCGGCCGACGCCCTTGTTGCGCCAGGCCGGCGCCACCACCATGCCGCGCACGAAGCCCTTGTGGCGCAGCTTGGGCGCACTTTCGCGCCCCACGCCGACGATGCCAACCAGTTCCGCGCCATCGAAGGCGCCGAAGCGGTTGCGGCCCGAGTCGGGGGCCATGTGCGCTTCGATGGCCGACAGCGGCGTGTCGCACTCTTCCTCGTAGCTGGAGCTGAAGGCGCACGGGCATTCCTGCAGGGACGCCAGCCGCAGCGACTGGAACGCGGAGGCATCGGAAGGTACAAGGCGGCGAATCTGCATGGGAAGGCCAGGGAAAAGAGTCGGATGACGATGATAACCCAGGCGCCAAACGGCCGTGGCAAGGGCTATTTCGGGTCGCCGGGGGGCGCGTAGCACTGCCACACACCGGTTTTCCATGATGCGACCCCGGCCCGCGCCGGGGCGGCCAGGAACCCGGGCACATGGCGCGCCAGCGCCCGGCCGAAGCGTCTGCGGTGCATGAACTCCACCAGCACGGCAATGTGACGGCCGTCAGCGGTGCCGATCAGCCATTCGGTTTCATTGCTGTTGCTAAAGTCGTCGTAGGAACGCATGAAGCGGACGCCGCGTATCTCGTCCCAGCGCGCACTGTCGCAGCGTCCCTAGTATCGGTAAAGATGAAAACCGTCCCCGTTCATCTCGATGGCGTGATAGTTGACAGGCTTGCTGATCCCGACCGCGAACATGGCCAGGACCGTGACAATTGATTCGAGATGGTCGCGTTTCATCGGCGTAGGGCTTTGACGAAGGCGCTAATCGACAACGTGGCGGCCAGTTGGGCTTATCGGCAGCCACCGAGCAGATGACGAACCTGCTGGACGAATTTCTGCGCCGCCTGCGGTGTCTGCGGTGTCTGCGGTGTCTGCGGTGTCTGCGGTGTCTGCGCCGAGCTTTTCATATAGCTCACGCGCAGTTTGACGAAGTTGTTTTTCATCGTGGTCAGATAAGACGCCGACGCCAGTGTGCCTTCCGGCAGGTCGATCTCGAACTCGCGCACGATGAACTGGGGGCCGCAACCGGTGAAGGTGGTGGTCCTTTCGGTGTTTCCGACGGCTTGAGTCATGCGCACCTTGCCCTTGCCATCCCATGCTTTCAGGTCGGCGATGACGCGCTCAAAATGCTTGCGGACGACGGGCGCATCGATATCGGCCGGCACGGAGGCCAGCCCGCCGTTGTAGATATACAGCGCCCCGCGCGTCCTGTCGCCATCGGTATATTCGATCGCCACGCCGAGTCCCTTTTGCGGAAATTCCGTGCGTCCCTGCAAGGT
Source organism: Massilia sp. DJPM01 (assembly GCF_030348125.1). Classification (NCBI taxonomy): domain Bacteria; kingdom Pseudomonadati; phylum Pseudomonadota; class Betaproteobacteria; order Burkholderiales; family Oxalobacteraceae; genus Massilia; species Massilia sp. DJPM01. The sequence continues at coordinate 15,134 of NZ_JAQOZV010000051.1, read as the reverse complement.
CAGGCCTGCGATGTCAGAAGGAAACGACACACCGATGGACGGTTCATACGTGCCGGCTTGCGCCATGCTCGTGGCGGTGATGCAGCAAAGTACGAGGGCGGCTAGACGATGGCGCATGCAGGGGTTCCGGTGCGTGGGATCTGGGTTCAGATGGGGGAGACAGGATTGTAGCCTGTCTGAACATGGCGCTTTCGATTTGTCCGGACGGACCGCCGGCATGCATGCTGCCGGGAACAGCACGTCAGCCGGTGCCGGCGGCATCGTCCCAGGGACGCAGCATGGCGAAACGATACCATTTCCCCGATCGGGGGCAGGACAGTGCCGTTTGCCGCCGCGTTGGCTATTCTGCGGCGAAAAAGAACAGGATATATTTTCGCCAAACAAAGCCGATTCATCGCATACCATATGCGTCCCAAGCGGACTGCCGGGAACGGACCAGTCCTTGTCTCATTTTTCCTTCACAGCCATGTATCCTTCCAAGCGCACGTCCACCGTCCTCATGCTGCTCATCTTCGCCGTCACGTGGATCAATCCGCTGTGGCCGGTGGAACAGGCGCTGCATAGTTCGCTCACGCTGGTCGGCTTTGCGCTCCTGTGGAAGTATTCCAAACGCAGTGGTCTTACCGACCTGGATTTCCTGCTCATTGCCGTGTTCCTGTCCGTGCATTCGATTGGCGCGCGCTGGATGTATTCCAACGTGCCTTACGATGCGTGGGGGCAGGCGCTGTTTCACTTTTCCATCGACCAGTCGTTCGGATGGACGCGCAATCACTTCGACCGGCTCGTGCATTTCCTGTTCGGCCTGTGTTTCACGCCCGGCGCCATCTCCTACCTGACGTCTCGGCGCGGCCTGTCGGTGCGGCTGGGATTTTATATTGCCGTGTCGGCGGTGATGGTCACCAGTCTCTGGTACGAATGGTTCGAGTTCGCGGTGGCGATGATCCTGTCGTCGGAGGATGCCGAGTCGTACAACGGGCAACAGGGCGATATGTGGGATGCGCACAAGGACATGCTGATGGCCACGCTGGGCAGCCTGGTGTGGGGCTGGTCGGCGTTGCGCGCGCCATCCGGGGAGCGCCGCCACCAGGCCAGCGCCGGCCAATGACGGCTGCAAGCCCGGATGGGATCACGCTTCCAGGTCGAACACTTCTTCGATAGTGGTGCCGAACAGGCGCGCGATCTTGTAGGCCAGCGGAAGGCTGGGGTCGTACTTGTCGGTCTCGATGCAGTGCACGGTCTGGCGGCTGACGTCGAGCGCCTGCGCCAGGTCGGACTGGTTCATCGAACGGGCCTTGCGCAATTCGCTTATCCGGTTTTTCATCGCCGCTCCCGGCTCCCCGCGCTCAGGCCAGCAAGCCGTCGCGCTCCAGTTGTTCCACATGATCGCCCAGCGTGCTGGCGATGCTGCGATAGCTCAGCCCCAGCCCGGTGCGGCTGCGCGCGGTATTGTACTGCGCCGCAAACCCGACGTTGTCGCGCACAAAGTTGCGCCGCATGCCGATGGCCGGTGCCGCCAGCCAGATCAGCCAGCGCGGCAGTTCGCGGCGTGGCATCCTGGCCCGGTAGGCGGGACAGCATTCGCTGATGGTGGCGCCCATGCGCAGCAGCGGACAGCTTTCGGCAACCAGCAAATAGCGTCCGTGCGCGGCCGGGTCGAGCACGGCCCGCACGTGCGCCGCCGCCACGTCGCGCACGTCGACCACGCCCAGGTGCAGGGCCGGCACCCCGGCCGCAAAACCGCCCTTCAGGAACTGCTGCATCATCTTGACGCTTTCGGCGTCGCTGCGGCGCGACAGCGAGGGGCCGAAGATGGCGCCGGGATTGAGCACGGCCAGCTGCCATTGCGCTTGCGCGCCGCAGATCTCCCATGCCGCCCGTTCGGCGCTGGTCTTGGCGTAGCTGTAGGGATCGCCATCGGCGGTGCTGCCGGTATTCCAGTGCGACTCGTCCAGCGTGTGGCCGGGATGGGCGCAGACGTCGCGCAGGCTGCTCATCATGGCCACGATGCTGCTGGTGAGGGCGACCCGGCGCAAGGTGGGGCAGCGGTTGGCGCTGGCCAGCACGTTGCGCGTGCCGTCCACGGCGGGGCCGAGCATGTCGCGCTGCACGTCGCGCAGGGCGGCGCGGATGTAGGGCGAGGCGGTATGGATCAGGTACTCGGCCCGCTCCAGGGCGGCGTCGAAAGAGCCGTCGCGCAGCAGGTCGGCCGCGAACAGATGCAGCTGGCCGGGATGGCCCGCGCCGAGCTGGAGCAGATGCGCGGTCTTGGCCTCGTCGGCAAGGTCGCGCACGGTGGCGTGCACCGTGTGGCCGAGTGCCAGCGCTTCGGCCACGACCCACGATCCCAGGTAGCCGGCGGCGCCGGTGACGGTGATGGTGGCCATCAGTGCTGGCTGCGGTCGGCCAGCATCAGGCCCAGCGACCAGGTGGCGACGACGCTGATGAAGCCAAGGAAGGCGTGCAGTGGGCCAATCAGGCCGCAAGCCTGCAGCACCCCGGCCGCGCCGAACAGGCCGGCGCTGGTGCAGACGCTGAACAGGCAGGCGCGGAAATGCACCATTTGCAGCATTTCATCGACCCGGCGGTGCCAGCGCCACACCAGCGGATAGATTAATACGAAGGGCAGGATCAGCAGGGCGGCGAGCGCAATGCGCAGCGGGGCGCCGAGATCGCTGCCGCCACTGACGACGGCGCCGGCCATGAGCGCGGCCCCCAGGCCGGCAGCGGCCAGGATCCTGGTCAGGTACATCGGGTCACTGAAAGTGCTGGTCTGCATACTGCTCCTCGGCTTGGTCGGGATATCGGCGTGCCACGACGCAGACTGTAGAACTTTGCGATGCAAATGTAAATAACTCTTTACATTGCTCATCTGGGGCAGGAAGTGGAAAATTGTGCGCAACGTTGCATGCCGGCTACGTGCTGCCCAGCGTTGCGCGGGCGTGAATGCCAGGCGAGCAGAAGGGCGCGGCGGATTGCCGTCGCGGCGTATGATATTAGCTATCTACAACGCTACCCCTACCGGAGATGCTATGGCACGTCAGGAAGTCACCTACGACGAGGTTGCTGCGGCGGCCATCAGCCTGCGGGACGACGGCACGCGGATCAGCATCGACGCGGTGCGCGAGGCGCTCGGCGCCGGTTCCCCCAATACCATTCACCAGCATCTGCTTGCCTGGCGCGCCAGCGAGGCCGCGCCGCCGGAGCCGCCCAGGGCGGAGATTCCGGATTCGGTTGCGACCGTGCTGGGCAACTGGGCGCAGCAGTTCGCGCACGAAGCCGGCGCCGGCGTGCGCGACGCGCTGGCGCAGTCCGACAGCGACATGGCAGACCTGTTCGCGGCAAGCCAGCAGCTCGAAGCCGAGCGCAACGACTTGCGCGCACAGTTGACCAGCATGACGATCGCGCGCGACCAGGCCCTGGCGACAGTCACCGAGCGGGATGAAGACATCCAGCGCCTGACGGTGGAACTGCGCAACGCGCGCCTGGTGGCCACCGAGGCGCTGGTGGGCAAGGCAAAAGACCAGTTGGCCATCGAAGGCAAGAACGAGCAGCTGGTGGACTTGCGCTTGCAGATCGAGCGCAATGTGGCGTCGCAGGCGGCGGTATCGGATGCGCGCCTTACCGCCGAGATGGAGCTGATCGGGGCCGTGACCGCGCGCGACAATTTCGAGGCGGAGATCAAGGACCTGCGCGCGCGCCTCGATGCGTCGAATGCCGACCGCAGCGCCTTGCGGGCCGAGGCGGAAGCGCTGCGTGCGCAGCAGTAGCCGGGTCCGGCGCGCCGCGCGCCTTCACCAAGCTGACGGTTCACGTCCGGTTAATGGACACGCCGCCATCGCTCATCAGGCTCGATCCGGTCGTGAAACTGGATGCGTCGGAAGCCAGGTAGAGCGCCGATTGTGCAATTTCCTGCGGCCGCGCCAGGCGCTTCAAGGCATGCATCCGCTCGACGAAGGCGCGCGCTTCGGGCGTATTGGCGGAAGCGCGTCCCATCGGGGTATCGGTCCCGCCGGGCAGCAACGCATTGGCACGAATGCCCTGCGCACCGTATTCGACCGCGATCACTTGCATCAGGCCGATCAGGCCGGCCTTGCTGGCCGCATAGGCACCCATGCCCGGCAAGCCGACGCTATGGCCGACGAAGGTCGATGTGAAAATGAGCGAGCCGCCGCCGCGTTCGAGCATCGCCGGAATCTGATATTTGGCGCCGAGGAAGGCGCTGGTCAGGTTGGTGTCAAGAATCGCATTCCAGGCCTCGACCGACATGTCCGCGACCGCCATGCTGTCGCCTGTCGTGCCGGCATTGTTGAAGGCGATATCGAGGCCGCCGAAGCGGCCGACAGCCACTTCCACCAGGGCGCGCGCGAGCTCCTCTTGCCGGATATCGCCGGCAACGGCAATCGCTTCGCCGCCGCTGCGTTCGATTTCGGCGACGAGCAGGTCCAATTCGGCCTGGCGGCGCGCCGTGACCACCACTTTGGCTCCCTCGCGCGCGAACAGCCTGGCCGTTTCGTAGCCAATGCCTGAACTTGCACCCGTCACAATCGCCACCTTGCCTGATAACTGATTCATTTGCCGATCCTTATGCTGGTTGTCTGTCGGACTTCGAGCATAAGGAAGACGGTAGCGCCGATCTATCCGTTTCTTGCTTTGACGGGTGCCGGGCGCAAACGTGCGCCACTCCCCACGGCCAGCGCGCCGAGCAGCAATCAGCACGGGGAAATTGGGCGCCGCCGCAATCAGCAGCAGCGATGCCAGCATGGTGACCGTCAGCCCCAGCAGAACGTGGCGGCGGTCCCGGCGCGCGACCACACTGGCGCTCAGCAGGCTGGTGACGACCGCGAACAGCCCCGAGACGGAAATCGCCTGGCCGGCCATGCCGTTGGTGGCATGCAGGTCGGCGGCAATCGGCGTCAACAGGCTGACGGCATGAATTCCGAGGCGATCAGCAACCCCACGCACATCGACATGGAGCCTCCTGGCCCCGCTCGTCACCTTCTCATGTCCGCTGGCGACTATGCGTCATGTCAGGGCCAGGCCAGCGAAAACAAGCCTTCCCGGGCCGAGCCGATCAGCACCTCGCGCGAGCCGGGCAAATAGAGCAGCCGCCGGCTCGACGGCGGCACCCCGGCGCGCTCATCGAGCGTCGCCACATGGCGCCGCTCCGCATCGAGCAGCACCACTTGCCCTCCCGAGAACAGAATCCACCAGCGGCCCGCATCGTCGATGACCAGATCGACCGGATGCCCCAGCGGGCGCGCCGGCGCGGGCGCGATCGCAAACAGCACGGGCACCATGCGCGCGCCGTCCCAGTACTGCACGCTGGCACCCACCGCACCGACGATATTGCGTGCGGCATTGCGGTACAGCACCTCAACACGGCCTGCCGATATGCGCCGCGCGGCGCCCCTGGCATCGGCTTCAATGATGCCTAAGCGGGTAGCGGCCCATACCCGGCCGTCAGGCCAGGCCAGCAGCCGGCCGCTGGGCTCGGCCTGACGGCCGGGCAGCGGCACGAAGCGGGCGCTGCCATCGTTGGGCAGGAAGTGCAGGCCGGCGGCGGCGCCGCCGAAGGGCGCGGCGCCGGCCGCCATCCACATGCCGCCGGAGGTGATCGCCACATCGAGCGGCAGCGCGCCTGGCTCAAGCGCCAGCGCTTGCGTTGCTCCTTGCCGCAGGCGCAGCACGCCCTGCGACAGTTGCACGGCAATGACCTGGTCCGGCTCCGCGTATGCGGCCGCGCCGTAGACGCCCACCGGCAGGTCGATACCGGCGCGCCACTGGCGTGCCACGCGCCAGCCGTCCGCCGTGCGTGCCAGCTCCAGCGGGCCGCTGGTCGGCGAACTGAGCAGCGCAAGGGCGCCGTTGGCTTTGTATTCCATCGGCAAGGCGTCGATGGGAATCGCGCCCCCGGACGCAGGCGTCAGGGCCAGCGGCGTGCCGTCCTTCCCCAGTTGCCAGACGGCGCCATCGGCGGCCACCAGCAGGCCGAGACCGGCGTCATGCAGCAAGGCGGTGGCGTTGCTCACGCGCGGGTCGGCGGAAAGCGGCGTGAGCGGACCGCAGCCGAGCGCATGGAGGCCGGCACCGGCGCGCGCGACGATCAGGTCCGGGCCGGCTTGCACCAGGCCTGTCACCGGCTCGCTGAAGCTGGCCCGCGAGCAGTGCGGGCTGAGCCGGCCATCCTGGTCCAGGCTCATCACGACATGGCGGCGCGAGGCGGGATTGGCCGCGGACTGGGTCACCATCACCAGGATGGTGGAGCGGCCATCGGCTGCCCTGGCAATGGCGGCCACGCCGACCGTGCCGGCGGGCGCGCCGTCGGCCAGGCGCCAGGTACGCAGTTGCGCGCCGCACTGGCGCGCGTACCAGGGCCGCTGTCCGGCGCCATCGACCTGGATGCCGGCCAGGTGGAAACAGCCATCGTTGCGGTCGGCCAGGCCGGCGGTGGCCACCACCCCGCCGCCCAGCCGCAGATTCCAGGCTTGCACGCGCGTGCCATCCCACTGCCACAGCGATGCGTCAGCCTGGCCCCCGGCGCCGTCGGGGTCGGGCTGGCTGAGCTGGAAGATCGCCGCATTGCCCCGGGTGGCCGCCAGCACCAGGTCGGCGGCCATGTTGTCGCGCCCCGTGCCCGCTGGCGCGAGCGGCTTGGCGCTGCCATCGCGCGGGTCGACCAGCACCAGCCCGGCGCGGGTGCCAACCAGCAGGCGGCCATCGGGCAAGGCGGCCAGTTCCTGCGCAACGGCCGAGGGCAAGCCTTGGCCGAGATCGAAGCGCATGCTGCGCGCGCCACGCTCGAAGCCGACCAGGCCGCCGCCACGGCTGGCCACCCACAGGCGGCCGTCGACCACGGCCATGGCGGCACCGGCCAGGGGCGGATCGAGCACGCGCCGCGCCGACGGCAAGCCGGCGCCAAACGCATGCCCGAGCGCGGCGGCGGCGGCCAGGGCGGCGATCACGCGCCGGGCGTGCTTGCTCTTGCTCTCATGTGGGGCGCGCATCAATAGTCCGATCCTCCCGTGGTGGTGATGACCGCATAGGGCGGCGGAACCGTCCACAGGCCCGCGCCGGGAGAGGTGGAGAGGCGTTCGTTGCCATCCAGGGCGTCGCGCGTGCGGGTCCGGTAGTACACGCGCGTGAGGTGGCCGCCGCTTTGCAGCGTGGTCCACTGGGCCGCGTTCGGGGTCCAGGTGTCGGAGCATTCCGGCGAGGCCGGGGTGGCGGTGTTCAGGTCGACCACGCGCCAGCCGCTGTTGATGGTCGATGCCGGCGAAAAGGCCTGATCGGTCGATGCTTCGACGATGTACTTGGCATTGCAGATCGCCGTGCCGCTGACCGGCCGCGCGCTGGTGCCGGTAAAGCGGAAGCGCGGGCCGGTCCAGACCTGGAAGGTCGGTGCGGGGCCGCCCAGCTTGAGGAAATCCGTTTCCCGGTGCGTAATGCCGTCCACCACCGGATCGTCGCCCAGGTCGTTGTCGTTCATGTCGATCACGGCATCGGCACCGTTCTCGCCGGTGGGGCAGATGGCCGCGTCGGCGGTGCCGGGGTCGCCGTCGATGCAGGCCGATGGAATGGCAAACACGCCGCCCTTGGCGAAGCCGGCCAGCACCTTGTTGGTGGTGTGGTTGCCGTTGTGCGCGAATGCCGGCGGCCCGCCCGGCAAGCCGGAGGTGGCCCATTGCTCGACCATTTCGAGTTCCAGGTCGCGCAGCACGTTATAGATGCCGCGGTCGCCGCCGCCCACGCTGCCGGAAAAGCCGGCGTTCTTGAGCGCGCGCGTGAAGCGGACAAAATACTGCGGATGCCCGGACGGCCGGCACTTGCTGCGCATGCCCTCGCGCACTTGCCACAGGATCGCCGAACCGATCTGCATGTCGGCGTAGTCGATGCTCGACAGGTCGCGGTGTTCCGGGAAATGGTCGCCCGGGATGGCGGGATTGAACGGGGTCGTGACTTCATGCAGGCGCGGCAGGCTGCCGGCCTCGCTGTGGCCACGGCTGCCCTGGCAGTTATTGCTGGCATTCACGCCGCCCAGGTTCTTGGCGGCCCAGCCGGAAGTGCAGTTGGTGTTATCGAAATGATCGGCCCAGGCGTCGGCCAGGTCGTGCATCGAGCCCATGCCGAACGGAATGGCGCACGGCGCCATGCCGCACCAGTTGGCGGGGCGGCCGTCGGTGAAACGTTGCACCGCGTTGTGCGCCAGTTCGTGGCTGACCACCGTGTTGTCGTGGGCAAAGTTCATGAAGTTGGTGGCGCTGGCCGTGCCATCCGAATAGTTGGGGCAGGTCGCGTCGAAGTAGCCCTGGCAGGCCCCGAAATTCATGCTGGACCAGGCATTGCAGCCGGCCGAGGCCGACTCTATGCGCGGATTCCACGGGCTGGTCGGGAAGGGCGTGTAGATCCCGTGCGCAAGCGATTGCTTCCAGTTCAGGTGAAACACGCCGAAGTAGTTCACCTGCTGGAACCGTGGATTGGCGCCGCTGAAGCAGGTCGCGGTCGCGCCGTTGTTGATGGGTGCCTGGTTGAAGTTCGCCAGGGTTGCACTGCTCCCGCCCAGAGTGCTCGATATCGACACATCCTCGGCATCGAAACCGTCGGCCTGGTGGTCCACGCGCGAGACCACGCCGGCCAGCTTGAGCGTGTATTGTCCGCCGACCGCGGGGTCGACCGTGAAGCTGCGCACCTGGGTCGCCCCGGTGCCGGGATCGCGCCGCCACACATTGCCGGTCGCGCTGACATCGGAGACGAGCGGGCGCATTTTCAAGATGGTGCCGGTGGCGGCATCGGACCAGACCCTGAACGGCACCGGCCGGCCAAAGCTGATGCCTTCGACGACCATGCGCCATGCGTAGCGCAGGGAAACGCCGCCGGCGCTGTCGTTACCGAAAGGCAGCAGCACCAGCGATGGCCCGTCGAGCACGCGCTTGCCGTCGACGCTATCGATGCCCTTGACCCTGCTCAAGGCCGCGTACGCGCGCAGGTCGGCACCCTCGGCGCTTTGCGGGCGCGCGTTGGCGATCGAATAGCGGTGGAGCAGCGAGCCGCGCACGCTGGTGACGCTCTGGCCTTCCCAGCGCGAGGCCAGCAGCAGGGTGTGCTCGATCGGCACATCGCCTTCGACCTGCAGGAAGGGGTAGATGATTTCCTGGCGTTCGATGTCGGCCTTGTACTGGGCGAAGGTCAGGCCGCGCGCGATCAGCAGGTTGCGCTCGACATCGTCGGTGGGGGCGCGCTTGCCGAGGAAGGCGTCGACCATGTCCAGGGTGCGCGGGCGGGTGGCTTTTTCATTGCCCTGGTATTCAAGGGCCAGCAACTGGGCGACACCGTCGAGCTGCGGCCGCGTCTGCGGCAGGCCGGCCTCGGGGGCGCGCCGCAGACGCCGCATGCCGCCTTCGAAATGCAGCGCGCTCAGCAGCGGCACGATCACCTTGTCGGCGACGTCGGCGCCCGACAGCGTGACCGCTTCGGTTGGCGCGATGCGCATGAAAACATGGCCCATGTCCTGGTTGGGCAAGGACACCTGCGCCCCCTTGGGCAAGACGCGCAAATCCACCGCCGGCGCGCGGCCCGGCTTGATGGTCGGGGTATCGATCGATGGGAACACGATTTCCGACGGGCCGGGGCCGGTGCTCACCTGCAGGTTGGCTGCCGGCCCGGCTGCCAGGGCGGTGCAGCTGCCCGCCAGGAGTGAGATTGCAGCGAGCAATGGGCGCAGCCGAAAGCGGCGCGGGAGCGAGCGTAGAGAGTCCATGTTGCATCCTTCCAGGAAACCAGAGAACGATTGACCAAAATCAGTATAGGTACTGTATTTACGGACAATCTCACCGATTGTCACAGTGGTGGAAATGGTAAAAAGGAGCTTGCCTGGGGGGTGGGAATTGCGTACGTGCCGAGCTGGTCGTAACCGGCTTTTTTCGGCGGGATGGGTGGCTGTGCGAGGATCGGCCAGAGTATGAGCTGGACGGCGCGCTGTTGTTGGCGTCGGTGGCACAATTCCAGACGCTGTTTTCGGCGACGGGCGATCCGCAGGAAGTGGTGCTCAAATTGCCCGGCGCACGCGTCGCCGACCACGCCACTATCGAAGCGATCGACCCGTTTGCAGAACGCTACAAAGCAGCCGGCAATCGCCTGCATCTGCGCCATGTAAGTCCGGACTGCATGGAGTTGCTGGAGAACGCAAAGGGCATGATCGAAGTAAATGCCCGTGATGATCCTGATTCCCACATTGCGCACGACAAGCTCGCCTGCCCATGCCACTGGCGGGTCATGCCAGACACCTCGTCGATACAGGACAGTGGCTGGAATCGGGGCGGAGTCTATATCTTGCTGATCTGTTTGTCGACCGCCTTGATTGGCCATTCGTTGCGCTCACTGTAGCGGTCGGTCAGATAGCCGGAACGCCCGCGCATCAACAAGGTCATCCTGAAAAGCTCTTTCATGACGTCGACCAAGCGCTCGTAGTAGCCCGACGGGCGCGTACCGCAATCGACGGCGCAGATGCGATGTCGTGCGCTGACCAATTTTTTGCACTGGCAGGAACAGTCCGTCCAGTTTGAGGAACCTAATACCATTTCAGGAAAACTTCCCGATCATCAGCACGACAGAACCCAAAGGATGGTTTGAATGAACCGGACAGCGCGCCTGGATTAAAACGAGTGCGTGATGCCGAGCGCGACCCCGTCTTGCTTTCGGCTGATACGTTCTCGATAAACATCGGCGTAGACGCTGGTGCGCTTGGACAGCTTGTGAACGTAGCCGGCACTGGTTTTGTTGGCATGGCTCTCTTTGATACGCCCATATCCGCCGCGCAGCATGCCGTTTCCTATCGCATAGGTCGCTGCGACCATGGCGCTATGAGATGAGGTGTTCAGGAAGAATAGATGGGTGCGCGAATACGAACCCATGAGCACCACAGGACCCATGGTGTATGAAGCGCCAGCATACACAACGTCATCAGCGACATGGTTTTTTTCATAGGCCAGCATGGCCGACACCGGTCCGTGGCCATATTGCAGCGCGCCGCCACGGGAGCGCTTGCGTGCGCCGGGCACTGATTCGACTTCACCGACAAGACTGAACTGGAAATCGGCGAAGTTTGGCGAGCGATAGAATAAGGCATTGCTCACTCGGGAATAATTGGCGAACACCTTGTTAAGGTTGAGGCCATCGCTGTCGAAGTCGCCATTGTAGGCGCCCAGCGATCCCATCATCGCGCTATCGTACCACGGGTCGTACGCCCATTTCCCGGCCCATAGCGGCGTCCATGCGCGTCCGATGAGTAAGGTTCCCAGGCTTTTGCTGGACAGGCCCGCAGTGCTTTCGCCCTGGAACAGCGTCGTCGATCGCTCTTGTGCGCCTGTATCAGGCAAAAAACGCATTTCAAGCTTGAACACCGCAGACAGGTCGCCGCCCAGCGCTTCGCTTCCCTTGAAGCCCAGCCAGTTGTTTAGCCCGCGGCTTTCGCGCGTGCTGGTCCGGCTTTCCTTCACAATCCCCACATCCAGATAGCCATAGATCGTCACATTCGATTGCGCGATGGCGGCAGTGCTGATTCCGGGGCCAAGCATCAGTGCCAGCCATACCGTTTTTTTTACGTGAAAAGCGTGCTTCATCGTGCCTCCATGATGAACAACAGCGAATACCGCAAGGCCAAACCGCGTGCGGATCGGATGATTCAACGGGCGCTGCGCTTGCGAGTGATCAGCTGACAGTTCCCGTCGAAGATCATGATGCAAAACAGGACAAAAAAGAAGCGAGCACGGCAATATCGGAAAAGATCTGCTCGCCTTGCAACACTGGGCGTGTTTGAATTGTGTTCACCAGCAAACAGGTCTAGTCTGAGTGAGCTTCGATGAAAGCTGTGTAGTCGATCTCTTGGGGAGAATGGAATGACGAAAATTGGTTTGCTTGTCAGTGCTGTGTGGGTTGGTGTGGTGCTGCCGGTGTGCGCTACCGCGCAGGTGCCGCCGGTACGTTTGGCGACGCTGGAATGGGTGCCTTTTACTGCCAGTAACCTGCCCAGCAAGGGCCTGTCCGGGGAAATTGTCAGCGAAGTCGTGAAGGCCATGGGGACCACGTTGAAAATCGATTTTCACCCGTGGACCGAAACGGTTGCAAAAGGGGAGAGCGATCCCGCATTTTCCGGTTATTTCCCCGTCTGGGTCACGGAGGAACGGGCCAAGAAATGCTATTTCTCCGCGCCGATCGGAAAAACCGTGACGGGTATCGGATACCTCAAGGACTCGCCGCTGCAATGGAAAACGCCGGCCGATCTGGCGGCACTGAAAATCGGCGTGGTGGAAGGTTATCCGAACGGCGAGGCGTTTGACGCTGCGGTCAAACAAGGAAAACAGCCGGTCGAGGTAACCACCAGCGACACCAATAACGTCAAGAAACTGGTAACGAAAAAGGTGCCGGCAATTGTGATCGACAAAGCCGTGTTGCGCTACATGACGTATAAAACCCAGGCCAAAGACAGTGTCGCGTTTGCCGACAAGACGCTCGTCGAGCGCACCATGCATGTCTGCTTCCAGCGTACCCCTGCCGGCAAATCCCTGCAGGAAGCGTTCGACAACGCACTCAAGAAAGTCGACATCGGCAGGCTCGAAAGTGCCTACCTTAAAAAAATCGAAGATCCTGGCCACTGAGTTCATGCGACTCTTTACATACCGGCCGGATGGCATCAATTGAACGCCATCACGGCGTTCAAGGGATTGATTGCCTGTTCGATGTTTGGATGGTGCGCTCCTGCGGATGCCAGTGCGGCGCTCACGGTATATGCGCTGGAGTGGGCGCCGTACAGTTGGAAACACACAAGCAGCGGCAAAGTGGGCGGTATCGCGGTTGATATTGTCGATGAACTCATGACACGCGCCGGCGTGCGCATCGACTCGATCGATACGGTTCCCTGGGCTCGTGGTTTGGCATTGACTGCCAGTACCCGGGATACCTGTCAGGTGATGGTGGGCAGAACACCGGAACGCGAGAAAAAATTCAAGTGGATCGGTCCGATCGGCCACAGTCGCTGGTCAATTTTCGGGCTGCGCGAAAGCAAGATCAAATTGCGCCAGCTGCACGATGCCCGCCCGTATCTGGTTGGCACCATCATCCACGATCTTTCCATCCCCATCCTGAAGGCGCATAAAATTCGTGTCTCGGAAGTGGCTGCAGATCGTCTTAATCCACCAAAATTGCTCAGGGGCCGGATTGATCTGTGGGCCAGCGCCGACTTGCCAGCCAGCTATCTGATGCGCGATCTGGGACTCACCAATGTCGATCTGCTGCTTACTTTCGCAACCGTCCCCATGTTCTTTGCTTGCAATAACAGCATGCGCGATGGCGAGGTGGCGCGGCTCAATGGCATCATCAACACCATGATCGCCGACAAGAGCATTGAGCGGATTTATCATGCCTATGGATTCATGAGCGCAGCACCGGCCACAGCGGTGCTGGAACGCGATCACAAGATTCCCTAACGATTATCTGCCCATGCAAGCGCACGAGCGCAACGGGCTCTGTCGTGCTGTGTTCAAACGGCGGAGTTTTCCGCAAAGGTGCTGTACTCTGCCCTTGACACGTCCCAAGGTCCACATTTATTGCACTTGAAACATTTCAGGCTGTTTCAGCCTCTCAAACTCGATGACCGCGATCACGAACGTAGGCGCTGCCGTCACAGCAGCGCTGGCGTACTTGCGTACCGGTTCAGGTTAGCAACGGGAACGCGACAGCACCTGCGGGACTCGCCCAGTTCCTAACTAATTCAGCCACTACCGCGCCTGTGCTGGTAAGGCGTACGCCAGCCCGCTCCATCCGACGCCAGGCCATTTCTTCGGCAATCAGATTCGACGATCCACAGGCGTCGCACACTACCTGCACGTTAAAGCCTTCCTGCAAAGCACTGATGGCCGGCATGACCATGCAAATGTCCGTCGTGACGCCCGCCATCACAAAGTTGCGTTTGCCGGTAGCCCGGCATGCGTTGGAAAACGCCTCGTCGTCCCAGGCGTTGACCACACCTTGGCGTTGGATACGCGCGGCAAACGCCTCGGGCAGTATATCTTGCAGCTCGGGCATCAATGGGCCCTGGACGTTAACATTGGTCTCTTGGCTGGAGGTCAACACCACCGGCATGCCTGTGCCTTTGGCGAATTTTGCCAGAACGATCACATTACGCTGCAGCAGAGCCAGCGGCGTCGTGGCAGCCCAGGTATTGGTGCCGACCTGGTGGTCGATCAGGATCACGGCAGTGTCCTGGAGATTGAAGCTGTGCATGGTGTTGCCTTTTAAGGGTTGGGGGTTCAACGAAGAGAAGTAAAAACAACTGACGGCGATTAACTTGGCCAACGCGCCCGACGCTTAAGCCACGGGCGCGTTGACATGCAAAACCATTTTCCCGCGCGCTTTGCCTGACTCGCCCAGGCGGTGGGCCAGCGCCGCGTCGGCCAAGGCAAACTCCTGCCCCACCAAAATACGCAAATGCCCTGAGTCCACCAGTGCTGCCAGCTGCGCCAACACCACGCCGCGTGGAGGCGTGAAGACAAAGGCCGCGCGCACGCCAGCCGTTGCGGCTCGCTCGGGCGATGGGGGCGTGGCCGTGGCAACCAGAAGACCGCCTTTTCGCAGCGTGGCCCATGAAGCCTCTTGCGTAGCGCCACCCAAGGTGTCCAGCACCACATCCAAGTTGCTGGCCAGTTGCTCAAAGCGCTCGGTGCGGTAGTCGATGACTTCGTCCGCGCCCAAGCTTTTGACCAAAGCCAAGTCGGTTGTGCCAGCCGTGGCGATGACGTAAGCGCCTTGCAGTTTGGCCAGTTGAACAGCCACACTGCCCAAGGCACCCGCGCCGCCGTGCACCAGCACGCGCATGCCGCGCTCCAGCTTTGCAGTTTCCATCAGGGCCGTCCAAGCGGCCTGAGCGGGTGTCGGCATGGCAGCCGCGGCCGCAAAAGAGGCTGTGCGCGGCTTGAGCGCCACTTGGGAGGCATTGACCGCCACGTAGTCGGCATAGCTGCCGCCACGGGCAAATTCGGCATAGAAAAAGACTGCGTCACCCGTCGCAAAGCCGCTGACCGCACTGCCTACGGCAGTGACCACACCTGCGGCGTCTGAGCCCAAAGCGAAGGGGAACGCCTTAG
>NZ_JAQOZV010000050.1:0-60224 GCF_030348125.1 Massilia sp. DJPM01 | reverse complement strand
CCGCTTGCCGTGGAAGGAACGCGCATGATGCAAGCGCGAGCACGTGAACAGGCCAGCCTGAATGCGCCCTGCGCCACGATCACCAATCACACCGGCGTGCCCCATTTCTGGTTCGAGCAAACCGGGCCGGAGGGGGAGCGGCTCGATGTGCTGGTGGTACGGGCGACCTTCGATTTTGCGTCCTGCGGCGCGGTAATGACACTGGCGCAGACGCAGCAGGAAATCGTGCTGGGCGACGTCTATGCTGGCGCCGGCGGCAGCGCGGTGATGCGCGCCGTGGTCACAGACGATGGCGACGTGCTGCCTTACAAGCCGGGGACTGACGTGCTGGTCACCGGCAGCGCGAGCGCGCCGGATGGGATACCGGCGAAGGACTGGATCGCGGGCATCCGCGTGGGGACGCTCAAGAAACTGTTGCGTCTGCACGGCCCGCGCCAGTTTCGCAAGCAAATGATCGGATGGCGTCTGGGGCCGGCGCAGGCTGTGACAGCTGTGGCGCTCGACTATCGCCTCGCGTACGGGGGCTGCATCGATATTCCGGCCGAGTTGACTGAGGACGGGAAAGCAGATTGGGTAGGACATCCCGGCAACCCGGCCGGCTGCGGCTGGCTGCCGGAGGCGGGCGCATACGCGCATCTGCCCCGGCGGGCACGCGCGCACGTCAGGAAATGGATCGCGGCGCAGAAGGAATTGGCTGCGCCCCAGATCGAGGATGCGGGTGAGGCCGTCGGTAATCCCTCTGCGTACGTCGCACCGCAAGGTTTCAGCGCCACCGCGCGCTGGTGGACGCCGCGGGTGGAGCTGCAAGGCAAGTACGACGATATGTGGCGCAGCACGCGCTACCCTTTGTTGCCGAAGGAATTCGATTCACGCTATTTCCAGTGTGCCTCGCCCGGCCTGATCGCCACGCCCCATCTGAAAGGCGATGAGACCGTCACTATGCTTGGCCTGTTGCCAGCCCGCTGCGAAATGACTCTGCCTGGTTGGAAGATCATTGTTGCCGTTACGCGGGCCAGTGGTGTGGAGGAGATCAGCCTGCCCTTGTTCGATACGCTGCGGTTTGACCTTGCCACGCGGCAGGCGTCGCTGGTGTGGCGTACCCATTTCGATGTTGACGATCCGGTGCTCGATATTGTGATCGCGGCCACCACGGCGCAGATCGTCAGTAACGGAGTGCTGATTGGTAATGCGGTAGCAGCCAAGGAGGGCGGATGAGTGCTGGAAATGGTATGGATGCATTGAAGCTGTCTGTTCCGTCTGGAAAAGACCCGAAGGGTAACGTTGCCTTCCCGGTCAAGGCGGTGGAAGACGGGATCGCTGATGCACGTGCTTTACAGGATGCAAAGAAGCGGCTCAAGGAGGTGCAACAGAACGTTCAGGACCTGACGGATGTCCTCGACAAGCAGGAAAAGGTGGTCAAGCCGAAGGCGGAAGTAAAGCAGGATGCGCCGAAGAAAGCAGGGCAGACCCGCCACATTGCCCATGTCGACAATTGGCGCGCCGTCGCAATCGAACCGGATTTGTGCCGCATCGGGAAATGTGTTGTCGCTTTTAACAGCTACTCTATCTTGCCTGAAGTGAGCGCGGGCTCGCCCGATGTCAAGGCGTGCGGGACCCGCGTGCTGCGCAAAGGGGACCTCATCAAGGGCGTGAAGGCGAATGCCGGCCAGAACATCGCGTCAGGGCGGTCGCTCGACACGGGTTACCTTGCCATTCTCGAGGGACATCGGAACGTGACGAGCAACGGCTTGCCGGTGGCACGACACAATAGCCTTTGCAGGATTAACACCAATGAAAGTGGCGCGGTGGGGCCTCTTGCCAGGATGATGACGGTGGCTAAGCCGGTGACGCTCGCGCCAGTGGCCATTGAGCCGCCCCCTGGCAAGCGCACGAGCAAGCGACTGGAGGAACTGAAGGCGCGGAAAGCGAAGGTTGACGATGGGCTGCTCAACTTCGATACGTCGGATGAGTTCATCCGCTTTAAAGATCTCAATGCGATGGCGAACGATGCGATCGGGCAGATCAAGGCCGAACCCGGTTCGCTATTGGATCACGGTGCGCAGGCGGTGCGGGGAGGCGCAGGTTTTGTGAAGGACATGTTCCTTGGCGTAAGCGAATTGGCATATGAGGGCGTCAAGGCGGTTCCGAAAACGCTGCAAAGCCATTTGACACCGTCGGGTTTCGAATCCGACATGTTGGATAATGCCATTTTTCTTGAGAATTTGCGAATTGGTAATATCACGCCCGGGACGATTGGGCAGAGCGTACTCGACTTTGGGGCTGCGGTGGTGAAGCCGGTGACTGATCCGTGGGAGAAAGGGGAAACTACGGAAGCGGTAGTGCGCGGTGGGCTAGAGCTCGCGAGCTTGCCATTCGCCGCCTGGACAAAGGCGGGAAAGGCTAAAAAAGCCGCGGATGCACTGAGGGCTGCGGAGGCGAAGGATGCACTTAAAGCGGCGGAAGCGCTGAAGGCGGCCGAGGTCAGTGGGGTAGTTGATGCAGTTAATGTCGGAAAAACTGAAAATGTTGCATCGCCAGTGTTAGTTGATGGAATACACGTTAAGGGACAGCCAGCTAAAATAGAACCTGCCGGGGCACAACAAGAGCGCGCTCAGCGCTCCGAAACCGAGACCTCGCAACCTCGTGATCCGGAGGATCTGTTGGTGTATCGGGGGACTAATAGAACCGCCGAGAACATGGCGTACGATGAGACCGGCCATTTGCTGAGCGATGCTGGAGTAAATGAATACATGGGCAATGGTAGCCTGAAAGGTGCTTATGATTCGTCAAAATCAAGCCACGAGAAATGGATAGACATCTGGGGAACCGAGGATCAATATGTCCAGGCTCACGGTGCTTTTGGCACGGAACTAAAGCCAGCGTTTGGGTTGGATAAAACATTTATTTCTGTGACTACTGATCCAGCGCAGGCAGCGTATTTTGCTCGTGAAGGGACGGTTTATAGCGGGTACGTGCCGCGTTCGAATTTACTTGAACAAACTTTGAAAGGCGCTGGCGAAAGTGAATATCTTTTGACACACGGGACCGATCTGCTAAAGCCAATCAAGTTGAAATGAGATAGGAATGAGAGGAGTCACGTGAACAACATGTCTGAAGAGGTGCTGGTCGATGGACAGCCAGTGCTGCTTCCAACGTTTGATGTGTGGGAAATCATCTTGGAAAACGCTACCTATGATGGCGTATCGGTATTTTCCGAAAATACGCGGAATTCAGTAACTGAATTGGTCTTTTTTGTGCGGATACATTCGGATGAGTTTCGTCTCGGTTTGTACTCGGGGCGGATGTTAAAACGCTGGCTAGTGTTGCCTATGTTGCGCTTGGCCGACCGGCTTCAGCGCGTGCAGATCGAGTACATAAAATGCGATCAATGCGATTGGGAGGGAAGAATAGCCAATCCGGTAGAGTCAACGCTGTATATGGGGGCTCCCGAAGAATTAGAGGCACTTCAGCGCGCCTACAATCTTCCCAGGCGTAGCTGCCCCCGGTGTGCGAAGCCGCTGGCTCGACCCGCAATTTGGACGGAAACTTGTTTGGAGGACTGAATGAAAACTTACCCTACATTAGCTTGGCGGCCACACATTGAGGCGACAACTGAATGGATAATTGACCATCTGCGCGCCTACTTGGGCGGAAAACATTTCGCATTGTTTAAATATGGAAGTTGTGTTGTCTGGGAGAGTTCAGAGGAATACTGCGATGCGGAATGTCGAGAGCGACTATTGTCGGTTGTGACACACTATCCCGACTTTAAGGTCAGGCGGCACAGCAGTGGCGATTTCTTGGTGACATTTAGGGGCGGGGTCGGAGGTTTGATGTCTGGAAAGCTGCTTGAGGAACATTTCGTGTCCTTGCGGGAGGACGCTCTTACAATCGGGAAGCTTAAATCCGAAACACTGCATTCGGCGGGGCAGATAGATGCGGATGAGGTAGAATTGGTTGCTGGAATTTATGTTCGAGCGCAACTTTATCGCGATGCCGAGGAATCTGTTATTGTCGCCAGAGTGTAAGAATAAAGAGTGTTAGAGTCACAAGGTAGTAGTTTGGCGTGAACAGCACGATGACTGGGCAAATTCATGATTCTGGCATGCCGGACGGAGAGCGCAATCCTCCCAAGTTAAGGAGTCCGCACCCGCTCAACATGGTTTTTGCGTCATGAATTTGTGCGGCTTCGGTCTGGATTTGCGCGGTTTCGATAGATTTTCTCGATGAAGGTATGTGTGCTTCCCAAGCAATTTGAGCAGTTTGTGCAAGTGCATGGCGATCTGCTTTCCCAGCAATAGTGCCGGCATCACGGGTTTCAGTGCGGTATGGGCGTAGGCGTGGTTGATGCGGTCGACGGCACGCAGGTCAGCCTGGTCATGGGCGGTCAGCGCAGCCAAGGTCTGCAGGTTGTCGCACATGATTTTGGCTGCGACATCCTGCACCACTGCCTGCTGGCTCAACCCGGACACATGCTCCAGGTTGAGCCGGCTTTTGAGCCGTTTGAAGGCTTCCTCGATGCGCCAGCGCTTGTGGTACAGGTCGCCAAAGGCGCTGGCCGGGAAGCGCGCGGTATCGAACAAATTGGTCATCAGCACGCGCACTTTGCCGTTCGGCGCGATGTGGCGCACCAGACGAACCTGCTGCGGCGCGCGGGTAAAATCGTAGTCGGCGGCATCGCGCCGCGACGGCGCTGTGAGCGTGACGACCTGCTCATCGAGGCCGGAGCGCAGAAACGCGCGCACGCAGGCGAAGCCGCCGTTGCCGGCTTTCTCCACCCGCATGCAGAACGAGATGGCGCGCTCGTTGAGCAGGGCGACGAGCCAGCGCGACGGATAGCCCCGGTCCAGCAGCAGCAAGTCCTTGCTTGAGAGACGGTCCAGATGCTGGACCAGCATCTGGCGTTCGCCGCATTCCTCGATGCCGTGCAGCGAGGCCGCCAGCATCAACTCGGCGCCGGGCAGGAACAGGCCGAAGAGAATCTGGTCCGGTAGCGCGGCGCGCGCGAGGCGACTGGCGCGCAGGCCGAAACGCACGGTCGAGGCGTCGGCGGCGATCAGGCGCAAGCCACACCAGCGCGGCACGAACCCGTGCTGCTCGGCGCGCTCGACGAGCCAGTCGTTGAGCGACGCGATGGCGGTCAGGGACAGCTTGGCGCGCGCTTGCGCGAACGCCTGCTCGGACACCATGCGCAGTAATTCGGCCTTCCCCGCCAGACGGCCGAAGAACGTGTCGAGTTCGGCCTGAATGCTCATGCGCATGCCGCTTAGCATGAGCGCCATGAGCGACGGCAACGGCAACTTGCGGCGCCGTGTGAACGCCGTCGGATGTTCCGGATGCCTGGCTGACTCGAGGAATTCGGGTGACTGCAATCGCAAAGCGAGGTCGATAAAAAGGGCAGTAAGGGACATGGTAGCCAGTGAGAAAAAAATCTCACTGGCGGCGCAGTTCACAATTGAAATGTCAAGCTATTTATCGCATTTTCACCATATTTCGAGGAGATTCCTTAACTTGGGAGGATTGTGCTGATACCGGGTGGGCGGTCCAGGCTGATGGCCGATCTGGTGGACGTACTGGCGGCGAAGCAGCTGCCTGATCCCGACGCCGGCCGAGAACAGGGGCCCGTGCGCGCAAGCGCCGGGCCCTTGTTATCTGCGCCGGCAGGGCCAGCGCTTGCCACTACGCGCCGGGCTGGTTGGTGACCAGGTACGTGGCGTACAGTTGCGAACTGGACGAGTCGGTATAGACCAGGCACAACTCGGTATCGGTGGCGGCCAGCGCGGGGACCGAGGTCCCCTGGCCAAGAATCTGCTGGGCGGCAGTCCAACCGGTGCCGTCGGGGAAGGTGCTGACCCACAATTGCGAATTATTGGCGTCGGAATACACCATGTACAGACAGTCCTGGAAGCAGGCCAGCGCTGGAATGGACGTGAATTGTCCATCGATGGTTTGTGCGCCGCTCCAGTTCACCCCGTCAGTCGACGTGGCCCAGTACAACTGTGAGCCGTCGGAACTGGAGTACACCATGTACAGTGTGTCGCCCATGGCAGCGAGCGCCGGTACCGACGTATACTGGTAGGGGATTTGCACCGCTTGTGTCCAGTTGATCCCATCGGGCGAGGTGCTGGCCCAGAGCTGGGAGCTGTTCGAATCGGAGTACACCATGCACAGCGTTTCCCCGAGTGCTGCGATCGCCGGGATCGAGGTTTGTTGTCCGATCTGATTTGCCTGGGTCCAGTTGGTGCCGTCCAGGGACTGCGTCTGATACAGCTGCGGAAAGTCGTCGCCGTAGCCGGCATACATCATGCACAGGGTCTCGCCCAGCAGGGCCAGCGCCGGCACATTCGTCTGCTGGCCGATTTCCGTGGCCTGTGACCAGTTGACCCCGTCTGCCGACAGCGTGGTCCAGATCTGCCCGTCGCCGTTGGAGTCGCTGTAAGCCATGCAAAAGCCGCCTTGCGGCGCTGCCGACAGCGCGGGAATCGAGGTAAATTGGCCGGAGATGGGGACCGGATTGGCAAACAGGATGACATTGTTGGCGCTGCGTTGGGGGATTTTCTCAGGCTTGTTCATGGCGATTCTCCGGTTGGTTGTGACACAGTGGTGGTACGTAAGTGCGCCAGCTGGCGCGTGGCCCTTGCGAAGGGCAAATTCGTGGTCGACTTCATGACTGGGAAAGCGGGATCGGCTCGCCTCCTGCCGGACCCCACACCACCAGCGAAAAATCCTGGCGCGTGGGAGTCAGGTGCGACAGGGGCAGCACGTTGCGGTCGCTCGCATACACGGTCACCGTGTCGGGCGAGGTAATGGCCAGCCCCTTGCCCCATCGAAAACTGCTATTCATATAGGTTTCCGCAAGCGCCCACAGGATCAGGACAATCGCATTGCCCAGCGGCGTCTGCGCGTTGAGCATGTAGCTCAGCAAGTCGGTCAGCGACTGGCTCACGCCCGGCACCGGCATGATGCGATGACCCACTCTGGACAAGGGCAAGCCGGCCGCCAGGTCGATGCTGTACAGGCACATGAGGTTGTTGCTGCCGTCGTCATCGGCGTTCAGGGTGAACATGAACATGCGGCCATCCGTCTGGGTAACCAGCGCCAGGCCGGCACCCGACTCGGCAAACGTGCATGTGTGATAGACCGGGTCGAACAGAATCTGTCCTTGCAGCAGGGTATCGCTGCGGGAGCGGTACAGGGTCAGGCTGTTGCCATTGACGCCAGCGACGATGTAGCGCCCGCCGGGCCCCGCTTCCTTGGTCATGCCCACACCGTTGATGCCTTCGGTGCGCGCGATGCTGCCCAGAACCCGCATCGGCTCGTTGCGCAGGGTCGCTTGCAGGTCGCATATCTGGATCATGGACTGGTCGCCGCTGGTTTCGGTCGGCTGGATGCCCATGGCCATGAAGCTGCCGCAGGCCTGTGACGAGCAGGGATGGCACCAGTCTTTCTCATCGGTGTCGTAGGTGGCGGCGATCGTGCCCTCGGCGCCGGCACGGAGCCGGTCGGCGATCAGGTATCTGCCGCTGGTCGCCCCGGCTTCCAGGTCGGTGTGGGTGAAAATGAGCTTGTCGGCGTAGGCGGCAATGCCCTTGAAATGCGAGAGCACCATGCCGCCGGGTGAGGTGGGATCGACCGGGCAGGCGTAGTAGTTGCGCGTGGCGGCGTCGGGAACGGCATGGAAGGCCGCCAGCACATCATGCATTTCGAGATTGGACGGGTTGATCATGCTGCTCTCCTGGTGGTGGGCGTTGGGCGCTCGGTCGTGAGCGGATGTATCCAGTGTGGCCGTCTCTCGTCTGCGCGATAAGTATCTTTACCGTTACAGTGGCCTTGTTACGGTAACTGGCCGGCGCCGTCGACATGCTGACGCGCGCCCGAGCAGATCTCGGCCGCCAGCAGCTCCTGCAGGGCGCTCGACCGGGGTTCGCAGAAGTCGAATTGACGCGACCAGACAATGCTTGCAGCCGCGCTCTCGAGCAGCCGGGCCACGACCCGCGTCTGCCGGCCCTCCAGCCGCAAGCTGCCTTCGATGGCATGGCTGGCGTGGCGCGGGATGCCGGGCGCGCCATCGGCCGGGCACAGCACAACGTGGCCAAACATACTGACCAGTTGGTGCTGCAGTTGTTCGTGCAGGCCGCGCGTAAACGCTGCGCTGTCGGGGTGCGCGCTCAGGCAGGTCAGCGGTAGCACCGCAATGGCCGGCCCGGCGGCCATGTGGGACAGATCAGGGGGTATCGTCAACGTTGCGGGCGTGCTGACGTGACGCGCTGAACGAGCCGGGACCGAGTACAAGAACGGCACTGCGCTGGAAGGATGGGGAATGTAATGTATCCGTAGCGGCGATGCTTATCAAGTCGCCCGGGTAACCGGGCCACAGCATGATCTGTTGGGGATCTCGCTCGGCGACGGGACCGATGCAGTGGACGTCGTGGCCTTGCCAATCAGGGTGGGCGAGCATGCCCGCGTCGACCGGAATGACGTCCTCGGTCAGGTCATGGCGGGCTTGCAAACCGTGAACCATGCGCTGGGTGAGCGCTACGCGATCTCGCGTATTCTGTTCGTTCCTTCCGATACGCCGTCACCGTCCGTCTATGCATTGCTCACTGTTGGACGGACGGGAGCAAAACGGGTTGTCGAACATGAATATGAGATTTGAAAAACCGACCTTTGATTTGCTGAGAAAAATGGGATGGACTGAGCATCGCGCAGTCGACCCGGCGCCTTTTCTTGCATGCCTGCTCGCGGATGGCTATGAACCTTTTCCGAAGATAAAGCCGTTTTTCCAGCGTTTTGGCGGACTCAGTGGCGACATGCCTGCTTACCGGGTCGCGGGCGCGTTTGACCGCATCGATTTTCACCCCGCGCACGCGATCAGCTGCACATGCCGCGAACAGGTGACAGCGTATGAGGCGCGCGTGCACGAAAAATTGCTTCCGGTCGGAATGGCTTATAACCGGCACATGACCCTGCTCCTGTCCCAGTCGGGCCGCTTGTTTGGCGGCTACGACGATTTTCTCTGCCTGATCGGAAACGATGTGGCGGAGGCGATGAGCAATCTGTTCGAGCGGCGCGACATGCCCGAAGTGTTGTAGCCGGTAGCGCGGCTGTTCGATTCGAACCACCGCGTTTGCCGCGTACGCGTGGATTTTTCTCCGAAAATGCTACATTGGCGCTACAGACGAGGAGCGCCCATGCAAAAAATCCATGCCATTATCTTTGACCTGTACGGTACCTTGTACGATGTGCACTCGGTGGCGCACGCCTGCGAGGAAGCCTATCCCGGCCACGGCACCGCCATCACCCATCTATGGCGCCAGACCCAGATGGACTACACCTGGCTGCGCAGCCTGATGGAGCGCTACGCCGATTTCGAGACCGTCACCGAAGACGCCTTGCGCTTCACCTGCGCCAAGCTGGGCCTGCCACTGCTGCCCGGCACCGCGCGCCAGCTGTGCGACCATTACCTGCAGCTGGACCCGTATCCCGACACGCCCGCCACCCTGCGCCGCCCGCGCGACGCTGGCGTGCCCCTGCTGATCGCCTCGAACGGCTCGCGCCACACCATCAACCAGGTGGTGTCGAACTCGGGCATGAAATGGGCCTTCGACCAGATTGTCAGCGTCGACGACGTCGAGGTCTTCAAGCCGCACCGCAAGATTTACCTGCTGGCCGAGCAGCGCGCCGGCCACCCGCGCGAACACATCCTGTACGTCTCCGCCAATGGCTGGGACGCGAGTGCGGCCAGTTTGTTCGGCTTTCCGGTATGCTGGGTCAACCGCGATGGCGCGCCATTCGACGAACTCGGCGCCACGCCCGCCGTGGTCGTGCCGGACCTGGGCGCGATGGCCGACTGGATGCTGGCACGGCGCTGATGCGCGCCTTGTGCGTGCAACTGGAAGGCGGCGGGAAACTTGCGTATGATGCGGTTTCTGTTTCGCGCCACCACTTTTTACTTACTCCAGACAACACGCTATGCGCGAAAGCCTGCTCATCCCGTCGCTCTCGCCCTCCCGGACGCCCGCGGCGATCCTGTATTCGACGCAATCGAGCTTCTTGCTGGCGTTTTTTGCCGGCCCGTTTGCAATCATCCTGTATTCGGCGCTCAATTCATGGAAGCTCAGGCGTCCGATGGATGCCCTGCTGTATCTGCCGGCGCTGGCGCTGAGCACAGCGTTCTTTGTCGCCGTCCAGACCGGATACGCGCCCTTGATGACGGTGGCCGATGCCATCGGTGCCGGCGGCGAACGTATCCTGTCGCGCGCGCTGGCGATGGCGCTGTTCGGCGTGGTGTACCTGATGCATCGCAAGCAGTACCGCTCCGCCGTCCTGTTCGGCGCCAAGCCGCCCGCCCCGTGGATCCCGGCCATTGCCTGCGGTGCGCTGGCCTACGGCATGACGTGGGTGGTGCTGTATTACGCTAAGGCCTTGTCGGTATGAATGACCATATTGTATTATCGCCGCGCGAGTTCAGCGCGCGCCTGCTCGGCCTGATCGAGCGCAAGCGCTATGCCCAGGCTGGCGATGTGCTGGCCGAGGCCCTTGCGCAGTATCCGGACGACAGCGATCTGCTGTACGGCTCGGCACTGCTCGATTACCTGACCGACCGGCGCGATGCCGCGCGCGCCACCCTGCACAGCGTGCTCAGCCGCGCACCGGACCATTACGCGGCGCGCTCGCTGCTGGCCACCTTGTACCAGGACAGCGAGGAATTGCCGGCGGCCGAAGCGATGCTGCTCGACCTGCTCAAGGATTATCCCGAGTCCGGCCATCAGTACGCGCGCTACGCCATGCTGATGTACCGCACCA
This sequence comes from Massilia sp. DJPM01, assembly GCF_030348125.1. NCBI lineage: Bacteria > Pseudomonadati > Pseudomonadota > Betaproteobacteria > Burkholderiales > Oxalobacteraceae > Massilia > Massilia sp. DJPM01. The sequence continues at coordinate 49,418 of NZ_JAQOZV010000050.1, read as the reverse complement.
TGCACCTGGACAAGGCGCAAGCGCTGGCGCACGAAGCGCTGCGCCTCGATCCGGACGATGAACTGGCCCTGATCGCCTGCATGATGGGCGACCTGATCGAGGGACGCCGCGGCGCCGAGCAGGAACGCCTGTCGGTGATGATGAGCCGCCATCCGGAAAGCCTGAGCACGGCGCGCATGCTGATCACGCACCTGGTTCATCGCGGCAAGTACCGCGCCGCCAAGCGCATCGCCATCGAACTGCTCAAGCAGCATCCGGACTCGCCCGAGATCCTCGAACTGGTGGTCGACCTCGATGCCCTGAGCCACTGGAGCATGTTGCCGCTGTGGCCGCTGAACCGCTGGGGCTGGGGTGCGTCGATCGGGCTGTGGGTACTGACCCTGGTCGTGATCAATGGGCTTGGCCGGATCGCCCCGCATGCCGTCGGGCCGCTCAGTATCGGACTGATTGCTTATTGTGTGTACTCCTGGATTTTTCCCTCTTTGCTCAAGCGCTGGCTGAAACGCCGCGCAGGAATTTGATGACCATGACAATGTCGCGTGAACAATACGAAGCCTCGCTGGTAAGCGATCCCTTCAACAGCGCCACCCGGCTCGGCTACGCCCGGCTGCTGCTGGAAGAAAACGATGCCGCTGCCGCGCTGGTGCAATTCGAGCTGGCGGAGCGGCAGTCGCCCGGCGCGGCGGCGCTCTGCGGCAAGGCGCAGGCCTTGCTGGCGCTGGAGCGCAACAGCGATGCGCTGGCCGCGTACGGCCGCGCGCGCCAGCAGGATGGCTTTGCGCCGGTGCCCGCGCTGGAGCAGTTGCAGCAGAGTGCGCGGCCGGCGTCCGGCCCGGCGCTGTCGCTGGTGGGGCAGAGCGCCAATGTGGTGCCGCTCAAGCCGCAGGCGCCCGACCTGGTGCGTTTTTCCGATGTGGGCGGCATGGAAGAGCTGAAAAAGATGCTGCGCCTGCATATCATCGAGCCTTTCCTGCGGCCTTCGCTGTTTGCCAAATTCAAGAAGCAGGGTGGCGGCGGGATTTTGCTGTACGGCCCGCCGGGCTGCGGCAAGACCATGATCGCGCGCGCGATTGCGAACGAGTGCAATGCCTCGTTCGTGTCGGTCGGCATCAGCGAAGTGCTGAATATGTGGATGGGCGAAAGCGAGCGCAACCTGGCGCAATTGTTCGAGAAGGCGAGGGCGCAAAAGCCCTGCGTGCTGTTTTTCGACGAGCTCGATGCGCTGGCGTTTTCGCGTTCCAAGGCGCAGAGCGAGCACAGCCGCACAATCGTCAATGAATTCCTGTCCCAGCTCGATGGCTTCGAGCGCGACAACCGCGACGTGCTGTTCCTGGCGGCCACCAATATGCCGTGGGATGTGGACCAGGCCATGAAGCGCACCGGGCGCTTCGCGCGCCAGTTGTTCGTGCCGCCGCCGGATGCGGAAGCGCGCAAGCACATCATCAACATCAAGCTGCGCGATGTGCCGGTGGAGGGTGTGGATGTGGATGCGCTGGTGGCGGCGACACCGCATTTTTCCGGCGCCGATATCGATGGGGTGATCGACCTGGCCAAGGAAAGCGCGATTCATGACATTCTGGCCGGGAACCCGGAGCGGCCGATCGGGCCGGGCGATATTGCGTATGCGCTCGACACAATGCAGCCATCGACGGTGGAGTGGCTGAAAACGGCGCGCAATCTGGTGCGCTATGCCGGCAGCGACGACAGTTATCGCGATGTGGAGAAGTATTTGAAGAAGACCAAGTTTATTTGATTCCCTCAGTGAGCACGTCGTCCCTTCGCGGGGACGACGTGCGCGATGGCGTCATTCAGCCAGCCACTGCCACCGCCACTTCCCGCTCCGTCCTCACCAGTTGCCGGTTCACCGCGCTCAGCACCGCCTTGAACGAGGCCGTCACGATATTGCTGTCAATCCCCGCCCCAAACATGGTCGGGCCATTTTCCAGCCGCAACTCCACATAACACGCCGCCTTGGCATTCGCGCCCGAGCCAATCGCATGCTCGTGGTAATCCATCAGCTTGATATCCAGTCCCAGCGCGTTCACGAACGCATCGATCGGCCCATTCCCGCCACCCTGCAAGCTCAGGCTGGCCTGGCGGTGCGCCAGGGTGATGTCGATCTGCACCGGCTCATCGCTGCTGCTATCCTCCACCATCTTGTGCGCGCTGTAGGCGTACGGGCTGGTCTGGTCGAAATATTCGCTGCAGAAAATCGCATGAATCTCTTTCGCCGCAATCTCGCGGCCGCTGGCATCGGCCACCGCCTGTACCGCGCGGCTGAACTCGATCTGCAAGCGGCGCGGCAAGCTCAGGCCGAATTCCTGTTCCAGCAAATACGCCATCCCGCCCTTGCCGGACTGGCTGTTGACGCGGATCACCGCATCGTAGTTGCGTCCCAGGTCGGCCGGGTCGATCGGCAAATACGGCACTTCCCACAAGCTATTCGGCTTTTGCTGCGCAAATCCTTTTTTGATCGCATCCTGGTGCGAACCGGAAAACGCCGTAAACACCAGGTCGCCCGCATACGGATGACGCGGATGCACCGGCAACTGGTTGCATTCCTCCACCACTTGGCGCACGGCATCGATGTCGGAGAAATCCAGCCCCGGATGCACGCCCTGGGTGTACAAATTCATCGCCAGGGTCACCAGGTCGACATTGCCGGTGCGCTCGCCGTTGCCGAACAGGCAGCCTTCAACCCGGTCGGCGCCCGCCATGATGGCCAGCTCGGCCGAGGCCACCGCCGTGCCGCGGTCATTGTGCGGGTGCACGCTGATGATCAGCGAGTCGCGCCGTGCCAGCTTGCGCGACATCCATTCGATCTGGTCGGCATACACATTCGGCGTGCTGCATTCAACGGTGGATGGCAGGTTGACGATCATCTTGTTATGCGGGGTCGGCTGCCAGACCTCGCTGACGGCGTCGCAGATATGCTTGGAGAAATCGAGTTCCGTGGTCGAGAACGATTCCGGCGTGTACTCGAATGCCCATTCCGTCTGCGGATGCTGCTTGACCAGCTGCTTGACCAGCTTGGTGCCGCTGACGGCAATCTCGGTGATCTGCTCGCGCGTCATGCCGAACACCACCTTGCGGAACACGGGAGCGACCGAGTTGTACAGGTGTACGATGGCGCGCCGCGCACCCACGCAAGAGTCGACCGTACGGCGTATCAGTTCCTCGCGCGACTGGGTCAGCACGATGATGGTGACGTCCTCGGGGATACGGTCTTCGTCGATCAGCTTGCGCACGAAATCGAAGTCGGTCTGCGAGGCGGATGGAAAGCCGACTTCGATTTCCTTGAGGCCAATCTGGACCAGCATCTCGAAAAAACGCAGCTTTTTGTCGTGGCTCATCGGCTCGATCAAGGCCTGGTTGCCGTCGCGCAGGTCGGTGCTCATCCAGATTGGCGGATGGGTGATGGCGCGGTCCGGCCACTGGCGAGCGGACAAATTGACTGGAGGGAAGGCGCGGTATTTCGACGACGGGTTTTGCAACATCATGGTGTTCTCCTGGGACTACAGCGGATCGGGGGCCGGGCGGCGGTGTGGCGACAGGCTGCCGGGCGGCCACGGAAACGCTAGGCCAGGCAACCGATCAGTAGCTTTAGCAGTAGGAACAAGATGATGGAGACGGGTGCGAACATCGGGTCGGACTTTCCTGGGGTTTTACTGGCTTACAAACGCCGGCGAGGAGCCGGGCGGCGCACTGCGGGTGGATTACGCGCGTGCAGCTAGTACCGTCGCTAGCGATAGCGCGCCAGCGAGCAGGGGGAAAGACGACAGATGCAGGGAGGAAGACATGAGTTCACTGTACGTCAGGCCGCGCCGGCTTGTCAAGCGCTGATGTGCAACGCTTGCAAGCCGCCTCCGCAATGCCGTGACGACGCTACAAATCGAGGAACATGTCGAAGCCGCCGTAAATCATGCGCTTGCCGTCGAAGGGCATGTCGGTCCCTTTCATGAAGTCGGCCATGCGCGGGTCTTTCATGACCTTGTCGTTGACTTCGTCGCGGTGGGCGCGCGATGCGTACACGATCCAGGAAAACACCACCGTCTCGCCGGGCTGCAGGTTGACGCTTTGGGGAAAAGAGGTGAGCTTGCCGGGCTTGACGTCATCGGCGATGCATTCGCGGTATTGCAGCGCGCCGTGTTCGCGCCAGATGGCGCCGCAGGTCGTTGCCATGGCGCGATAACTTTCGATGTTGCTGGTGGGGAGGGGAAGGACGAAACCGTCGACATACGCCATCATGTTCTCCTGGAGATGCACAAGGTGGAACCGCACAATTGATCATACCCGTCCCGTATTCGCAGGCCCGCACCATACCCAAATTATATTACCTGTGTTGCATTTCACCCATGAATGCAGGCTTCGCGCTGAATCGGATTGCCTTTCTGATGCCAGCAGTGCAGTAAATATCTTGTTGTTTGAATAAATGCGCGTGGAAATCTTGTAAAATTGCACGCTATTTACCCACGCCCCGCCGATCTGCCGCAGGGACGGGGGGTGGCCAAGGCGGCGCTTTTAATCACTCAAGGAATGTTTATGCGTTTTGTAACTGTTGCAACGGTTTTAACGATGGCGGGCGCGCTCGCTTGCGCCGCCCCGGCAAGCGCCGGCACGGCCGCATTGGGCCAGAATCTGATCGTCAATGGCGACGCTGAAGCGGGCGCGGGTTCGACCGATGGCAGCACGGTGGCGGTGCCGGGCTGGAATGTCACGGATCGCTTGACTTCGGTCCAGTACGGTGCCGGCGGCGGTTTCCCGACGCCAAGCGACGCCGGTCCGCAAAACCGCGGCAAGAATTTCTTTGCCGGTGGCGTCAATACGGCGGCCTCGCGCGCGGTCCAGGTGATCGACCTGAGCGCGCTGAGTGGCGCCATCAATGCCGGACAGTCGCAATTCGACCTGTCCGGCTGGCTGGGCGGCTATGCCACCCAGAACGATAACGCGACCCTGACCGCCGTCTTCCGCGACAGCACCGGCCAAAGCCTGTTCAGCACCAGCCTGGCGCCGGTCAGCGCGAGCGAGCGTGGCGGCCTGACCGGCTTCGCGTATCGCGCCAGCCATGGCCTCATTCCGGTCGGCACCGCACTGGTCGACATCGTGCTCGACATGCGCCGCGTCGAAGGCAGCTATAACGATGGCTACGCCGACAACCTGTCGTTCTCGGTCACCGCCGTGCCGGAGCCGAGTAGCTGGGCCATGCTGGGCGCCGGCCTGGCCATGCTGGGCTTCGCGGCGCGCAAGCGCCGTGCCTCGGCTGTCTGATGTCTTAGCAAGGCTGGCCCGGGCCGCGCCCGGGCCGGCCTTATTGAGCGACCTGGACGCGCGGCGCGCCCGGCTTCATCTCGCCGATGACGGCGGCGCTCTCGAAACCTTCGCGCGCGAATAGCGCCAGGATCTCGTCCACGCTGCCCGGATCGCACGATACCAGCAGCCCGCCCGAGGTTTGCGGATCGGTCAGCAGCATGTGCTGCGCCTTGCTGATGCTAGGCGAGAGCGTGACATCCTTGCCGTAGGCATCCCAGTTGCGGCCCGACGCGCCGGTAAAATAACCGTCGTGCGCCAGCTGTTCCACCCCCGGCAGCAGCGGAATCTGCGACATGCTCAGCTGCGCCGTCAATTGCGAGCCGCGCGCCAGTTCCAGCAGGTGGCCCAGCAGGCCGAAGCCGGTGACGTCGGTCAGCGCATGCACCCCTTGCATCTCCGACAGCGCCTTGCCCGGCTTATTCAGTTTGGTGGTATTGGCGATCATGGCGGCGTAGCCTTCGGGGCCGAGCACGTCTTTTTTCAGCGCCGCCGAGAGGACGCCCACGCCCAGCGGCTTGCCGAGAATGAGCACATCGCCGGCACGCGCGTCGGCATTGCGCTTGACCTTGGACGGATGCACGAGGCCCAGCACCACCAGCCCGTAGATCGGCTCGACCGAATCGATCGTGTGGCCGCCGGCGATCGGAATGCCCGCTTCGGCGCACATGGTTTCACCGCCGCGGATGATCTGGCCGATGGTTTCCAGCGGCAGTTTATTGATCGGCATGCCCACCAGCGCCAGCGCCATGATCGGCGTGCCGCCCATCGCATACACGTCCGAAATCGCATTGGTGGCGGCGATGCGGCCGAAATCGAAGGGGTCGTCGACGATCGGCATGAAGAAATCGGTGGTGGCGATCAGCGCCTGTTCGTCATTGAGCTTGTAGACGGCGGCGTCGTCGGCGGTTTCGATACCGACCATCAGTTCCTTGGGGACCGGGAAGCCGGTCGAGTTCTTGAGGATCTCGGACAGCACGCCGGGCGCGATTTTGCAGCCGCAGCCACCGCCATGCGAGAACGAGGTGAGTTTGATGGGCGTTTCTGGGGCATTGCTCATGGTCGGTGTCCGTTTCGGTAAAAGGCAGGTCAGAGCAGATTATCCACCAAGTCGAGCACGCTGGCACGCTCGTGCTCTGGCGCGAACAAGGGGGCGCGCGCGTCGCACTGGCGCCGCAGCAGCGCATGGAAGGAAGCGTCGCCGATGCAGCGCTCGATCAGGCGCGCCAGCGCCGGCGCGTCGGCGGGCGCGAAATAGCCCGCGTAGCCGTCGCCCAGCATGCCGCGGTTGCCGCTGATATCGCTGGCCAGCACCGGCACGCCGCAGGTGAGCGCTTCGATAATGACGTTGGCGCCGCCTTCCATGTGCGAGGCGATCACCATGGCGTGGCTGCGCCGCAGGCGCTGGCGCGTGGCGGCATGCGGCATGGCGCCCAGCCAGCGATAGCGCGGGGTGGCGGCCTGGGTGGCCACGGCGAGTTCGCCCAGAATGGGGTCGAGCGCGCCGCCGATATGCAGCAGGCGCGCCTTGGGGGCCGTCACCAGCGCCGCCGCGCGCATGAAGGTGCGCGGATCTTTTTCTTCGCGCAGATGGCCGATCATGACGATGTCGATGAAGCGCCGCGCCGCCGCATGGCGAAAGGGCGTGAGCGCGGGCGCCGACTGGTGGATCACGCAGGCCCTGGCGCGCACAGCGGGCGCCAGCAGGGCCAGCCCGTCGGCCTGCAGCAGCACCAGCCTGTGGGCGTGGGCCAGCGAAGCCTGGGCTGCGGTATCGGTGGCGATGTCGCGATACAGGTCGGTGCCGGTCAATACCAGTACGCGCGGGCGCTCGGGGAAAGCGGCGGCAAAAGCGGCCAGGGGGGCCGCCGAGCGGCGCGCATGCAGGGCGATCATCAGGTCGGGCGCGGGTGCGCTGGTATCCCAGTCGGGGGCGATCGTCACGCGCCAGCGCGCGCGCAGGAAATGCGCCCAGCGGCTGGCGGTTTGCCAGTTGCCGTTGTTCTCCCGCTGCGATGCGGGGCTGACGATCAGCACGCGTGGTCGCTGCACCGCGACTCCTTGAAAAAGTCGTTACAATTGGCTGCTATGAGTTCAATCACCGCATCCTTCCGGCACGCCAAGCCGCAGCAATTGGCCGAGGCGCTGCAAAGTGCGCGCCATTATACGCTCAGCCTGTTCGACGGCTTTGCCGGCGTGGGCTTCGACAGCCTGTCGCGCGTGCCCCATATTGCCACGATCAACCCGCCGCTGTGGGAACTGGGGCACACGGCGTGGTTCGCCGAATGGTTCATCCTGCGCGAGGCGGCGTCCAGCCATCCGGCTGCTGCCCGGCGCGGCTCGCTGCTCACGCGCGGCGACGACTGGTTCGATTCCAGCCTGGTGCCGCACCGCTCGCGCTGGACGCTGGACCTGCCCAGCCCCGGCGCGCTCAAGACCTACTGCCATGAAGTGCTGGACCGTACCCTCGACAAGCTGTCGCGCGAGGCGGGCACGGACGAGGCCCTGTACCCGTACCGGCTGGCGCTGGCGCACGAGGACATGCACGGCGAAGCTTATCTGTATTCGATGCAGACCCTGGGCGTGGCGGCGCCCGCGCAGCTCACGCGCGACGCGGCGGTGCATGCGCAGGGAGCGGACATCGCCTATCCCGGCGGGACCATCGTGCTGGGGGGAGGGCGGGAGGGTGGCTTCGTGTTCGACAACGAGAAACAGGCGCACCCGGTCTACGTGGCACCGTTTCGCATCGATGCGGGATTGGTGACGAATGCGCAGTTTGCCGACTTCGTGGCCGATGGCGGTTACCAGAACCGCCAGTACTGGAGCGCGGCCGGCAGCGCGTGGCTGATGCGCCAGGAGCGCTCGTCGCCGCGCTACTGGCAGCGCGACGCCGACCAGTGGCGCACGGTGCGCTTCGGGCGCCTGGCGACGCTGTCGCCGTCCGAGCCGGTGCGCCATGTGTGCCTGTTCGAGGCCCAGGCGTATTGCGCGTGGGCGCAGCGGCGCTTGCCCAGCGAAGCGGAATGGGAGTACGCGGCGCTGTCGGGGCAGGCGGGGTTCCGCTGGGGCCAGCTATGGGAGTGGACGGCCACGCCGTTCGAGCCGTATCCGGGGTTCGCGCCGGAGCGCTACCGCGAGTATTCGCAGCCCTGGTTCATGACCCACCAAGTGCTGCGCGGGGCGTCGTTCGCCACGCCGTCGCGCTTTGGCTCGGCGCGCTTCCGCAATTTCTTCATGCCCGAGCGCGATGATATGTTCTGCGGATTGCGTACCTGCGCCTATTGATGCGCGCCAGCCTCGGGCCATCCGACGCGCGCCGCGCTGCGCAAACTGGCTTTGACCACGGCGCGGTGAAAGGGCGCAATGATGCGCAGGTAGGTTCGTCCCAGCAGGTTGTGGCAGTGAACCACCGTTGTCATGGTCAGCTCGCGCCGGTTGTCCGGCGCTGATCCGCCCGCGCACACGATCGAGATCCGGAAATCGAGGTGCTTGTCGTCTTCCCCTACCACGATCTCGGTCTCGTTGGTGCTGTAGACTTTGAAGATGCCAACCCGGGAAGGCTCCGTTTCACTGGCGATTTTCGCCAGTTGCGTGGCCGTTTTCAGGCCCAGGCCGACGACGATCATGTCGCGCACGCGCAGGAGGTGTCCGATCCACGCAGGCTGGTGCGCAAAGATGAAACGGGCCAGCACATCCGGGTCGGCCGATGCGCCCGGCGGCAGCCGGATCGCAAAGGCATCAGCCAGGTTCACCGATGCAAAGGTCTGGTTGACGCTGCAGTGCGCGGGGAGCGCAACGGCAGTTGCGAGGGTGAATTCATTCGGCATTCGGGTACTCCCGTGGTTGAACGCGTTAACTCAACATCCAGGTTGACGTTTTGTCCAGGCAAGTGTACCGCGTTTATGTGATTCGGGTGCTATACCGCGCCGCGCTCCCTGCACGCCGCGCCTGGTTCGTCCACGCTGCTGCGAGGTCCGCAACAGCGATACCACGGCCACCAACGGCGTGCGTCGACTGGGCTGTGCGCTGTCATTCGATCGCCATGAACTGGCGGAAGGCATCGCGCACATTATCGCGCAGCAGGTTGTTGTCCCACGGCTTGGTATAAAAACGAAAAATCGCGCCGCAGTTGACTGCCTTCATGATCGATGCCAGATCGGTTTGTCCGGACAGGACGATGCGAAACGTCTTCGGATAGAGTTCCTTGACATTGTCCAGGAACTCCGTTCCACTCATGGCCGGCATGCACTGGTCGCACAAGATCACCTGCACCTCGTTCAAGGCCAGGACGTCGAAGCCTTCGGCCGCCGAGCGCGCGCACAGGATGTGGTAGCCGTCGCGGCCGAACAGATTGACCAGGACGTCGAGCATGAAGGGGTCGTCGTCAATGATCAGCAAGCTCTTTTGGGCTTGCTCGCAGCTCTCCGGCGGCGGCAGGCCTTGGTCTTGCAGCAGCATCTCGGCGACCCGATCGGCGGGCAGGGGACGGCTGAAGTGAAAGCCCTGGATCTGGTCGCAATGGTGGCGCCGCAGATAATTGAGCTGGGCGGCGGTCTCGACGCCTTCGGCGATCACGTCGAGCTTGAGGCTGTGGGCCATGCTGATGATGGCCAGCACGATGGCGGCGTCATCGGGATTGGTGGTGACGTCGCGGATGAAGGCGATGTCGATCTTCAGTTTATCGATCGGAAAGCGGCGCAGGTAAGCCAGGCTCGAATAGCCGGTGCCGAAATCGTCGATGGAAATCTGCACCCCGTGCTGTTTGAGCCTGTGCAAGATATCGGTGGTGCGCTCGGTATTGGCCATCAGCGAGGTTTCGGTCAGCTCCAGGTCGAGCAGGTCGGCCGGGATGCCGTGCCGGGCCAGCCCCTTGATGATGTCTCCGTCCAGGTCGCCTTCCGCAAATTGCCTCCCCGAGACGTTGACCGACACCTGGATCGGGCCCACCGGCGAGCGCAGCCACAAGCCGATCTGCCGGCACGCCTCTGCCACCACCCAGCTGCCCACTTGCACGATCATCCCCGTCTCTTCCAGCACTGAAATGAATTCATTCGGCGCGACCATGCCATGGCCGGGGCGGTGCCAGCGCAGCAGCGCTTCCAGACCCGCGATGCGCCCGCTGTTGAGATGCGCCTTGGGCTGGTAATGCAGCACGAATTCTTCGTTTTCAATCGCCTTGCGCAATGCCGTCTCGAGGGCCAGGCGGGCCAGCACGTTGGCGTTCATCTGGGCGGTGAAGAAGCGGTAAGTGTCGCGCCCGGCGTGCTTGGCCTGGTACATCGCCGTATCGGCGTACTTGATCAAGGTGTCCGGATCGGAGGCGTCGTCCGGATGGGCCGTGATGCCGATGCTGGCGGTGATAGTGACTTCGTGCCCGCGCAGGATAAACGGTGCGCGCAAGACGGCGCGGATCTTTTCGGCGATCAGTACCGCGCCCTGCTGGCCATCCTGCATGATCAGGATCAGTGCGAATTCGTCGCCGCCGAGGCGGCCGATCGTGTCGCGCACGCGCACGCATTGCACCAGGCGGTTGCTGAACTGCAGCAGCAGCTCGTCGCCGATCGCGTGCCCCAGGGTGTCGTTGATATTCTTGAAATTGTCGAGGTCGAGGAACATGACCGCGACCAGCGAGGCGCTTTCGCGCGCCAGCGCCAGGGTGCGCTGCAAGGTGTCGTAAAACAGCGTCCGGTTGGGCAGGCCCGTCAGGGGATCGTGATGGGCCAGGTGGGTCAGGCGCGTTTCCGCTTGCTTGCGCTCGGTAATGTCGCGCACCACCACCACAATGGTCCAGTCGGTACCGGAGCGCATCGCCTGGCTGTGCACTTCCACCTGCACGGTCGCGCCATCCTTGCACGTCATCCTTGTTTCCCGCTGGTCGCGGCTGGCGCCGTCGACGATGAGCGCGTCATACTGGTATTCCAGCGTGGCGCGGCTCGCCTGGACCAGCTCGGTAGGGCCCATGCTCAGCATGTCCGCGCGCGTGTAGCCGAGCAAAGTGCAAGCGGTCTCATTGACCTCGGTAAACCGCATGCTGTTGCGGCTGATCAGCATGATGGCATCGGCGGTGGCATCCATCGCCGTGCGAAAGCGCTGCAGGTCGACCGTGCGCGCCAGCACCTGGCGTTCCAGCTTGGCACTGTGGTCCTGCAGGTCGCCATAGGCTTTCAGGCGCAGCAGGTTGCGCACTCTTAGCCACAGTTCGGCGCGGTCGACCGGTTTGGTCAGGAAGTCTTCGGCCCCGGCATCGAGGCCGGCCAGGCGCGCGGTGCGCTCCATGTGCGCGGTGACCATGATGATGGGAATGTTGGCGGTGGCCGGATCGGCCTTGAGGATGCTGGCGACCCGATAGCCATCCATGCCCGGCATGGTAATGTCGAGCAGGATCAGGTCCGGTGCCGACGCGCCGACGGCGGCCAGCGCTTCCTCGCCGCTGGCCGCGGCGCGGGTGCTGTAGCCCTCGGGCTGCAACAGGACCGCCAGCAGGCGCCGGTTCTGTGCTTCGTCGTCGACGATCAGGATGGTGGGTGCGCGCAGCGTCATGGTACTTCTCCGGGGGGCAGCAAGGCGTTGATCGCCGCATACAATTCCTGATGGCGCAGCGGCTTGGCGATATATGCATCGCAGCCGGCGCTTTCGCTTTTTGCCCGGTCTTCCTTCATCGCCATCGCGGTCAGGGCGATCACGGGAATGGCGCCGGTGCCGGCATCCTGTTTCAGCAGGGCGGTCGCCGCCAGTCCATCCATGCCGGGCAATTGCACGTCCATCAGGATCAGGTCGGGTCTTTCGGTACGCGCCATCGTCAAGCCGCTTTCGGCGTCGGGGGCGCACAACACCGCATGCCCGGCATGGCGCAGCAGCAGCGATGCCAGCTTCATGTTGGCCGCGTTGTCTTCGATGATGAGGATCCTTGCCATGACCGGTCCTCTTTACTGCGAAAGCAGGGCGCGCCGCACTTCGACGACGAAGCGGGCCTGGTCGAGGCCGCGTTTTTCGGCGCGCGGCGGCTCGCCTGCCTGCGCCGCCGCGCCGACCAGGATCGGAATGCGCGCCGTGGCAGGATCGCGCTGCAGCGCCTCGGCCACATCGACCCCGTTCATATCCGGCAGCATCAGGTCAAGCAGGATCAGGTCCGGACGCATATGCCGGGCCAGGAAAATGGCCTCGCTCCCGGTGTAGGCGCGCACGATCGCATACGCGGGACTGGGCAGCAAGCCGGCGATGGCTTCGACCGCCTTGGGGTCGTGCTCGGCCACCAGCACGGTGTGGGTCCGTTCCAGCGATGGCTGCAAGCCCAGGCCGCTCAGCGAGGCTTGCAACTGGGCACGGCTGACAGGCTTTTGCAACATGGCGGCGGCGCCCCCGGACAAGGCCAGGCTGGTATCGGCGATACCGGAAATGACCACCACCGGCACCCGCGCCAGCGCCGGGTTCTCGCGCAGGCGCTGGAGCAACTGCCAGCCATCCATGCCCGGCAAGCCGATGTCGAGCGTGATCAGGCTCAGCGCCTGGCGTGGCGCCAGCTCCAGCGCCTGCTCGGCGCTCGCCGCGCACAGCACGGTAAAGCCTTCCGCTTCGAGCAGCAGGCGCGCCAGCGCCGCGGCCTGGTCGTTGTCTTCGACCACCAGGGCGACCCGTTCTGCCTGGACCGGCGGCGCGGCCGGGATGCTCGCTGGCGCGGGCGCTGGCGGGGCGGCGCCGCCGTGCAGCGCAGGGCGCGCTCCCGGCACCAGCGCGCGCAGCGGCAACCAGACGGCGAAGCGCGATCCTTCTCCCGCGCAGCTGGCGACCGCTACCGTGCCGCCCTGCAGCTCGGCCAGCTGCCTGACCATCGCCAGGCCGAGGCCGGTACCCTCGAATTTGCGCGCCAGGCTGCTGTCGATCTGGCTGAAGGCCTGGAACAGGGTCGCCATGTCCGGCTCCGAGATGCCGATGCCGCTGTCGCTGACGCACAGTTCCAGAAAGTCCTTGTACTCGTTGTCGGCAAGGGGGAAGCTGTGCACCGGCCAGCGCCCGGCAAGCTGGCCGACCGCACGGCGCGCCACGCGGCGCGCGTGCAAGGTGACGGCGCCGCCATGGGCGCTGAATTTGACGGCATTCGAGAGCAGGTTGTAGACAATCTGCCTGGTCTTGCGGATGTCCAGTTGCGGCATGCCCAGGTCGGCGCCGACCTCCAGGCTCAGCGCGATGTTCTGGGCCGCCGCTTTTTCGCGTACGATGGTCAGGCTGTCCGGCAGCAGGGCGTGCAGGTCGACGGCATCGAGTTCGAGCGCCATCATGCCGGCTTCGACTTTCGACAAGTCCAGGATGTCGTTGATCAGCGACAGCAAGTGCAGGCCGCTGCTGAAAATGTCGCCGGCGCATTCGTGTTGCAGTGCGCTGGTCTGGCCGATGAAACCGTCCTTGAGTGCTTCGGAAAAGCCGATGATGGCGTTGAGCGGCGTACGCAGCTCGTGCGACATGGTGGCCAGGAATTCGGACTTCATGCGGCTGGCCCGTTCCAGTTCAATATTCTTCACTTCCAGCGTGTGCTCGAAGCGCTTGCGCTCGGTGACGTCGCGCGCGGCGGCGAACACGCCTTGCAGCTTGCGGTCGCGGTCATGGAAGGTGGCGGCGTTGTACGACACCACGGTTTCGACGCCGTTGAGGGCACGCACGGTGAGCTCGTAATCGGTGACCTTGTTTTCCTGGAGGACGCGCTTGATGGCCGCGTCGGCCTGCGTCTGGTCGGTAAAGAACTTCTTGCTGGGAGCGCCGATCAGTTCATCGCGGGTGCGCCCGGTGAGGGCGACCATTTGCTGGTTCACGTCCGAAATGATGCCTTGCGGGTCGGTCATCATCAGGGCGTCGAGATTGGACTCGATCAGTGAACGGGTGTAGAACTGCTGGTCGCGCAGGCGCTGGTCGAGCAGCGCCTGCGCAGCCTCGACTTGCTTGCGGGCAGTATTGTCGGTACCGATCAGCAGGTAGCCGATGATGTCGTCGTGCGCATCGCGCAGGGCGGTGACCGAGACGATGGCCGGAAAGCGGCTGCCATCCTTGCGCACATAGGTCAGTTCGTAAATATCTTCAATGCCGCGCGAGGCCTTGAACACCAGCGCTTCAAAGCCCGGCGTGATCGGCGTCTCCAGCTCCAGGCTGAGCGCCTTGGCGCGCGCGATCACTTCCTGGGGATCGGAAATATCGGCCGGCGTGATCGTGTTCATCACTTCCAGCGCCGTGTAGCCCAGCATGCGCTGGGCGCCGACATTGAAGATCTGGATCACTCCCTTGGCGTCGGTGGCGATGCTCGAAAAATTGGCGCTGTTGAAAATGGCGCTTTGCAGCGCGCCGGCCTTGAGCAGCGCTTCTTCGGCCTGCTTGCGCGCGGTATTGTCGGTGCCGATGAGCAGATAACCGATGATGGCGTTGTGATCGTCGCGTAGCGCCGTCACCGAGACCACCGCCGGAAAGCGGCTGCCATCCTTGCGGAAGTAGGTCAGTTCATAGATATCTTCGATGCCGCGCGAAGCCTTGAAGACCAGCGCCTCGAAGCCGGGCGTGATGGGCGTGTCCAGTTCCTCGCTGAGGGCCTTGGCGCGCGCGATCACTTCCAGCGGATCGGAAATGTCGGCCGGGGTGATCCGGTTGACGACGTCCAGCGCGGCATAGCCCAGCATGCGCTCGGCGCCCACGTTGAAAATCTGGATCACCCCCTTTTCATCGGTGGCGATGCTGGAGAAATAGGCGCTGTTGAAAATGGCATTCTGTAAAGCGCCCGTCTTGAGCAAGCTTTCCTGGCGCCGGAATTCAATATTGCCTTCTGTGATTAATTTGTGCTCGATCGTGCCAATCTCAAACCCTGGCGTATGCATGTGCGCTTTCGCGTGAACGACTTTTGCTCAGTCTGTGGCACGAAATGGCGCACTCGCAACTGCGAAACAGGCTTGCCGAAGGGCTGAGGAAGGAGCTTGCCAGCACGGCGAGAAATGTACGTACGGTAAAAGTATAGCAGTAACCTATCGTTACACTCATCAAAGTTCTAGCTGAGTAGCAATATAGAAAAAGTTTCGTTGCGTCGCCAGTTATCAGGTCCGGATGCCGGAGAGCGGCGTTTTGACGCCGCTGAAAAAACAACAGCCTCCGCGAGCGGAGGCTGTTGTGTGCGACTGTCCGGCCTGGCCGGTATCGGCAAGGGCGGACGCTGCTTACCCGGGGGCTACACGCCGCCCGGGCCGGCCATTAACGGTCGCCGTACGAGCTGCGGGTGCGCTCGGAAGCGGGACGCGGGTTGGAACCCTTGTAGCCGCCGCCGGTGGCGCCTTCCTTGCGGGGTGCTGCGCCCGGCTTGCTGAAGGTGCGCTGGCCTGGCTTGGCGCCGCCGCGGTTGTCGCCTGGTTTCCAGCTGCCTGGACGGGCTGCCGAACGTGGCGCCGACGCGGTTTTCTTCGGCTCGAAGCCTTCGATCACGTTGACCGGAATGAGTTGCTTGGTGAAGCGCTCGATGCGCTTGACGTTCATGCCTTCGGCATGGTTCACCAGCGAGATCGCCAGGCCATTGCGGCCGGCACGGCCGGTACGGCCGATACGGTGCACATAGTCTTCAGGGAACTTCGGCAAGTCGTAGTTGAACACGTGGGTGATGTTCGGGACATCGATACCACGGGCGGCAACGTCGGTCGCGACCAGCACGCGGACCTGGCCGCGGCGCAGGCCGTCCAGGGTGCGGTTACGCGCGCCCTGGTGCATGTCGCCATGCAGTGCGGCGGCCGAGAAACCGGCGATGTTGAGGCGGTCGGCGATGGTGTCGGCGTCACGCTTGGTGGCGGTAAACACAACAGCCTGGTCCAGCGTTTCGTCGCGCAGCAGATGGTCGAGCAGGCGGTTCTTGTGCGACAGGTCGTCCACGAAGTGCACGCGCTGCACGATGTTTTCGTGCTTCGATGCCGAACCGGCGATCTGGATGATCATCGGGTCGGTCGTGATGCGGCGCGCCATGTTGCCGACCATGCCGTCGAGCGTGGCCGAGAACAGCATCGTCTGGCGGTTGGCCGGGGTGGCGGCGATGATTTTTTCGATGTCGTCGATGAAACCCATGTCCAGCATGCGGTCGGCTTCGTCCAGCACCAGGATTTCGAGTTCCGAGAAATCGATCTTGCCCGATTCCATATGGTCGATCAGACGGCCGGGGGTAGCGACCAGGATTTCCGGGTTGCGTGCCAGCAATTGCATCTGTTTAGGATAAGGCATGCCGCCCAGGATCGACACGGCCTTGATACGGCGGATCTGGGTGCCGTATTTTTCGGTCGCGCTGGTCACTTGCAGTGCCAGTTCGCGGGTCGGGGTCAGCACCAGCATTTTAGGCTGTGCAGCTTTGAAACGTGGACGCTCGCCGCGGGCACGCGCATTTTGCGCTTCCTGGGCTGCGTTCTTGGACGCCTGCGATTGCTCGGCAACGGCGAATTTGTGGAGTGCTGGCAGCATGAATGCTGCGGTCTTGCCGGAACCGGTCTGCGACGATACCAGCAGGTCGCGGCCGCTGATGGCGGCAGGAACAGCCTGCTCTTGAACTGGGGTCGGAACGGTGTAACCGGCATCGGTTACTGCTTTTACGATAGACGCGTGGAGGCCTAATGCTTCAAAACTCATTATGTTCTTTTCTTTCGGTATAGATCAGCGCCCGAGCACATGCTCCGAGCGCAAAATAGCAACGCCAACCAACACAACGAAATGACTCAGGATGAAAGAAATTTCGGCACAAAAGCTTTGCGCCGGGACGGTGTCAGGTGCGACACACAAGGCGGGAGGGCTTTATTGAGGGTATCCGTGGGATACGCCTAGGCTTGCGAAGCTGCTAGTTTTACTTCTTTGTTACTGCCAAGGGCCATCGCTTCAGACTGATTGCGAGAAACGTATTGCAGCGCACAAACAACACTATACAGTAGTTTCACTGTAGTTGTATAGGTAAATCCGAATAGTGTGTATCAAAACGCTGGATTTACCGGGGAAGTCTTGGTAGATAAACCGGCATGGCGGGCGCACCGCAGGCGCCCGCCAGTACGGCTCAGCCGCCGCGCCGTTTGTAGCGCGGGGTGTCGTTGGCTGCGCTCTTGGCGTTGCGGCCGGAGACGCGCGTTTTCAGTTCGGCGACCTTGCCCTTGAGGCGCTGGGCGTTGGTCTGCTTTTCGGCGTGGCCGGCGCGGCGGCCGGCGCGTTCGGCTTCAAAGGCCATCACCGCGTTGTCGACGACGTGCTCGGCGATATCGGACTGCGCCGAGGTCGAGATTTTCGGCACCAGGATGGTGGAACCGGCCTTCAGGCGGCTTGCCGCCGGAATATTGTTAGCCTGGCGAATCACTTCCGGGGTGGTGCCGAAGCGCGAGGCCAGCGACGCGATGCTGTCCTTGGCGCCGGTAATCTTGTGCGTGGTCCAGGTCGACAGGGCGCGGCCCCATTGCGCCAGGTTCAGGTGGAATTTTTCCGCATTCTCCTGTGGCAACAGAATCTTGGTCTGCTCGCCGCCGGTGATGACCGGACGGTTGAATTGCGGATTGAGCGCCTTGAATTCCTCGACCGACAGTTCGGCCAGCTGGGCCGCGATGGTCAGGTCGATGTCGCTGGTCTTGTCGACCGTCGTGAAGTAGGGCGTGTTGTTGATGATCGGCAGCGATACGTGGTACTGGGCCGGATTGGCGATGATGTTCTTGACCGCCTGCAGTTTCGGCACGTATTCGCGCGTTTCGGCCGGCATGTGCTCGTACAGGCTTTCGTAGTCGGTCGGTTTGCCGAGCGCCTGGTTCTTCTTGATGGCGCGCTGGACATTGCCTTCGCCCCAGTTGTAGGCGGCCAGGGCCAGCGGCCAGTCGCCGAACATGCCGTACAGGCGCTGCAGATAGCTCAGCGCGGCATCGGTCGAGGCCAGCACGCCGCGCCGCTCATCCTTGAACATGTCTTGCTTGAGATTGAAATCCTTGCCGGTACCGGGCACGAACTGCCACATGCCGGCGGCGTTGGCCTTGGAATACGCTTGCGGATTGAAGGCCGATTCGATAATCGGCAGCAAGGCCAGCTCGGTCGGCATATTGCGCTTCTCGAGTTCCTGGACCACGTGGAACAGGTAGCGCGAGGCGCGCGCCGAGGTGCGGGCAATATAGTCGGGACGGGTGCTGTACCACTTGACGTGCTTGCTTACCAGCTCGTTTTCGATGTCGGGAATGGCGTAGCCGGTGCGGATACGGCCCCAGACGTCGGCTTCCTTGTATTCATCTGCCTTGACGGCGGGGAAGGGCTGGAGCGGGGCTGGCGCGGGCTTGACCGTCGGCGCGAGCGGCGCAACGTTGCTTGAGACGGAGTCGGCCGCGTAGCTGAGCGCAGGCGCGAGCATCAGAACGAGGGTGGCAAGTGAAGCGGTATTGCGTATCGTTTTTTGCATAGCGTTCCATTGTTGGGTCCGAAAACAGCCGGACAGACGAATAGATAAGGTCGGAGTGTACGTACCACTTATCGTTTGAGTCAAGTCAAATGTCTGTGTGCGCGGCAAATATTTTGATAACACTTTCGGCCAATATTGTTGCATCGGAAAAGACCAATTGCCGGGAGTATGCCTTGAAGGTGCCAGGATGCCATCAGTGTATGGACGGGTTTGCTTCAGGTACTCCCCGGGGGTATGCATGATTTTCTCCTATGGCAGGGATGCACCGGAGAGCGCCGCGCGGGGCCGGCAGGGGCGGGCGCGACGGGCGCGGGAACAATACCAAAACCGGGGCGCTGCCGGCGTGGGCCGCGTTCCTTGTGTCGGCCTCTAAACTACGCCCGCGCGCGGGCGCAGCTATGAGGTGGCGCAAAGAGTGCGTACAATTTGGGTTTCGCGTTCCGCGTTTCTTCTATTAGTGAAAGCATCACCATGAGCACCCCCAATCTGAACGCCGACGATGAGCAGATCATTGCCGCTACCCAAACATGGCTGGAAAAAGCGGTCATCGGGCTCAATCTGTGCCCGTTCGCCAAGGCCGTTCATGTGAAAAAGCAAGTACGCTACGTCGTGTCGAGCGCGACCACGCCGGAAGTCTTGCTCGAAACCCTGATGAATGAATTGCAACTGCTGTCCGATACCGACCCGGAAGAGATCGACACCACCCTGCTGATCCATCCCTTCGTGCTGGGCGATTTCCTCGACTACAACGAATTTCTCGACGTCGCCGATGCCGCGCTGGAAGACATGCAGCTCGATGGCGAATTGCAGGTGGCCAGTTTCCATCCGCACTACCAGTTCGCGGACACCGATATCAACGATATCAGCAACTTTACCAACCGCGCACCCTATCCCATCCTGCACCTGCTGCGCGAAGACAGTATCGAACGGGCGGTCGAGGCTTTCCCGGAAGCATCTGAGATCTTCGACAAGAATATTGAAACCATGGAAAAACTCGGCCATGACGGCTGGGATGCGCTCGATGTCGGCCCCGCCAAGTGAGGGTGCCATGAAGCCGCCTGAACGGCCGGACACGCCCTGTGTCGCGGTCTGCTCGACCACCTTCGACGAGATTTGCCGCGGCTGCGGACGCAGCGTGGTGGAAGTGGCGCACTGGGTGTCGATGAGCGACGCCGACAAGGAAGTGGTGTGGGTCCGCATCCTGGCGCAAGGCTACCCGCGCCGCAATACCTGATCGCTGCCGGGTCGGGGAGCCGCGCGGCTCCCCTTGCTGCATATATATAGGTACGCGGCTTAAAACGCGCCGATGAAATCCTTCTTGCCCACTTCCACGCCGTTATGGCGCAGGATCGCGTAGGCGGTGGTGGCGTGGAAATAGAAGTGCGGCAGCGCGTAGTGCACCAGGTAGACCTGGCCCTTGAACTGCTTGGCGTTGGCGCCGCTGCTGGTGCTGATGTCGCGCTGCGCGCTCGCTTCGATGCCGTCCTGCGGCAAGCCGTTGATGAATGCCAGCGTCTTGGCGATGCGTTCCTTCAGTTCGGCGAACGTCTGCTCGGTATCTTCATAGCGCGGCACGTCCACGCCGGCCAGGCGGGCGCAGCAGCCCTTGGCGAAGTCGGCGGCGACCTGGACCTGGCGCAGGAAGGGGAACATGTCCGGATACAGGCGTGCTTGCAGCAGGGCGGCCGGTTCGATTTTCTTTTCGGTGGCGTGGGCTTCGGCCTTGTCGATGATGGCCGACAGGCTGGTCAGGATCTGCTTGAAAACGGGTACCGAGGCGTCGTACATGGAAAAAGTCATTGGGAATCCCTTTTAGAAAAGTGCTGCGATGATAGCAAGTTGGCGGGATTCGCGCTGAGCGGCTGTCTATTTTTCCATACATCGTTGTGCTTCCGGGTTCTGTCTTCCTAGCGCCCAATCCAGAAAGCGTCCTGGAGGCCTCAGGGCTGGTGTCGATGCAGATCGATTTTTCCTGGATTTGCAGCTTGATGCTCATGGCGTATCTTGTGAGAATTACTTATGACTTGGTCAAATATCCGCGCCGGCGAACCAAACTACCAGCGGCTTCGGTTTAGCATCATTTGTAGTGCTACTTAAATGGACTACCCAGGAATGGCTGATTTCTGGAAGATCGTGGAAGTTGAAATTTAATCCTTCTGGGTAAATTTTCTTTAATGGTGCCTTTTTAAATTCGTTGACGGTCATTTGTAATTCATTAAACATTTTTGTAGAGCTGCATGCCAGAACAAACACCACCATATTCCCAATGGCTATTGTCGTGAGATGTCCATACGTAGTCGGCATGCGAGGCATATAGACATATGAACATACGTGTTTTAACTTAAGGTGGCGAACGTAGGTTTTTGTCCTAGCTTCCGATCTGCCTAGCCATATGTGAGTATTTGGGATGGGCTTCAATTCCTCCATTAGCCAACGAAATTCTTCAGCGGTGGTGGCATAGGGTGGCGGATCGACTAAACCCCTAACTGCTGCTGTCTTTGCACTCCACCGCGACAGTAGAGCACATGCCTCGACGTCTACTTTTACATCCTTTCCTAATACCATGCAGTCTAAATATTTTTCCACAGGCTGCTCAACTTGCACATTTAGCCATCCTTCGTTGCATATTTTACATACGTCATTGATTGTTTGATCGAACGGGCTTTGCGGTATCTTTCTGTTTACGACAATAAATTCTCCGGTTGTCTTATCTACATATTTTTGATTCCAATCCATTTCCCCCCAAGCGTGTGTGAATACCTTATTAAATCGGTTGCGTAAGACGTGCTCTCTAGTGATTTTTACTTCTGGAGGACTTTTGCCGCAAAAAACGCAAACTTTCATAATTTGCACACCTTTTTGTTGGAATTGACCGTAAAATTCTAGCTCACTTTGCTGGTCTTTGCCCTAAATTTGCCTATTTTTATATATTGATAATTAATTTCATTGTGGAATTGTTCGCGGTGGTGACGAGGAACTTCCCTGCGCACACACCGTTTTCCTACGGTTAGACGAATTCTTTGGAATGCCCTATCAGTCTTGCGGAGTAAAATAATAGATTTATTGCAAATTTAACAAGTCAAGTTGACGTATTCTTAGCATAGGAGCTAAGCGTGCTCGCCATCTTTTTAGCTTGTCGTCACTAAAACGCCTCATCCTCCCGTGCTGTTGATGACTTGGCGAGGGCTTCCGTGCATAATTCCGTGTAGAAAACATTTATTATCTAACTTATCATTCAAACATCTTCCCGTATGCTTTCAGACTCGCTGCATGCTTAGCACGGCCTACCAACGTTTCCGTACCAAGCTGAGCCAGCTGTACGGACTGTCGATCTATGGCGCGCTGATGCTGGTCGTTGTCGGCGGACTGGTCATTCCCGCCATCATCGGCAGCTACGTGCTGATCGGAGTGCAGGAGCGGGCGGCGGCCAAGGCGGTGCTCAACGAATCGCTGCGCCGCAATGCCGACATCCTTGCCCTCGGCATGCAGGAGTCGCTCTGGAACATGAATGCCGAGTCGGCCCAGTCGCTGGTCGAATCGGTGATGCGCGATCCGTCGGTGCTGCACATCCAGGTGATCGGCCAGTCCGACGCCCAGTTCATGAACGTCCACTCGGCCCAGCGTCCGGTGGGCCATATCTACCGCGCCGAGCGCGACATCCTGGTGCGCGGCGAGCGCATTGGCGTGGTGGTGGTCGAGATGGACGACGCCCGCAGCCAGCAGGAATTGCGCAGCAAGCAGTCCAACTATGCCTTCGTGCTGGCGTTCCAGCTGGCCGTGTCGCTGGCCCTGATCGTCCTGTTCCTCAACAAGCGCCTGCTGGTGCCGCTGCGCCAGCTGATGAAGTTTTCCGACCGCCTCTCGCACGGCGACTTCGAGACGCGCCTGGACCTCGAAGGCAGCGATGAACTGGGCCGCCTGGCCAAGCAGATGGAGCAGATGCGGGTCGCCATCAAGCACCTGTTCGAGGACATCGGCCGGCGCGAGGAGCGCTTTCGCACCATCGTCACCCAGGTTCCCGGTGCGGTGTTCCGGGTGCGTCCGGGCGGCTCGGTCGATTTTGTCAGCGACGCCATCGAAGACATTTCCGGCTACCCGGCGGCGCTGTTCATGCGCGGCACGACCGACGCCTGGTCGGACCTGATCTGCCCCGAAGACCGGCGCATGCAAAGCCGCACCGTACGCGAAGCGATGAGCAGCGGACGCCCGTACGACATCGAATACCGCATCAGCGACGCCAGCGGCATCGAGCGCTGGGTGTCCGAGAACGGCCAGCCGCAAGCGGGTGCCGTGCCCGAAAAATCGTGGGTGGACGGGATCATTTCGGACATCAGCGAACGCAAACACAACGAGATGCGCATCGAGGCACTGCTGACCGAGCAAAGCGCGATCCTCGACAACGTCATGTTCGGCGTGATGTTCGTGCGCGAACGCCGCATCGTGTCGGCCAATCGCCGCTGCGAAGACCTGTTCGGCTACGCCAGCGGCGAGATGACGGGCAAGCTGGCCGACATCCTGTACCCGAGCCACGACGAATTCGTGCGCGCCGGCGAGCAGCAATACCCGGCCCTGGCCGAGGGCAAGGACTACAACGAAGAACGCCAGTACGTGAAGCAAGACGGTACCCTCTTCTGGTGCCGCGTGAGCGGCTGCGCGCTCGACCCGGCGCGCCCCAACGGCGGCAGCATCTGGGTCTATGCCGACATTACCGAGCGGCGCGAGGCCGAGGAAAAACTGCGCCTGTCGGCCACGGTGCTCGAACACATCGCCGATGCCGTCATGGTGATCGACGTCGACCTGGCCATCGTCGCCGTCAATCCGGCCTTCAGCCGGATCACCGGCTTCAGCGAGCGCGACGCGGTCGGCAGGGATGTGCGCCTGACCCGTTCGCCCACCGAGAACGCTGCCGTGTACCAGCAGATGTGGGCCGAACTGGGCGAGGCGGGTTTCTGGCGCGGCGAGCGCTGGGACACGCGCAAGAATGGCGAAACCTATTTGCAGTGGCTCACCGTGTCGGCGGTGCGCGACGATCAAGGCGTCACCACGCACTACGTGGCCGTGTTCAGCGACATCACCAAGGTCAAGGAATCGCAAGAGCAGCTCGATCACATGGCGCACCACGATTCGCTCACGGCGCTGCCCAACCGCCTGCTGTTCCACGACCGCCTGCTGCACGCGCTCAAGCGCGCCGCGCGCGACGGCCAGCAGCTGGCGGTGCTGTTCATCGACCTGGACCGCTTCAAGAACGTCAACGACACGCTCGGCCACCACGTCGGCGACGAGCTGCTCAAGCAGGTCGCCGCGGCCTTGCAGGGCAAGCTGCGCGAAGGCGACACCCTGGCGCGCCTGGGCGGCGACGAATTCATCGTCCTGCTCGAAAACATCAGCGGCCAGGCCGGGGCCGGCCTGGTGGCCGAAAAACTGATGGCCATGTTCGAGCAGCCCTTCATCGTGTCCGATTACGAGTTGTTCGTTACCGGCAGCGTCGGCATCAGCGTGTTCCCGGACGACGCGGCCGACCTGAATATGTTGATCCGCAATGCCGACGTGGCCATGTACCAGGCCAAGGCGCGCGGGCGCAATGGCTACCAGTTCTATGCGCCGTCGATGACGGGCGAGGGCGTCGAGCGCCTGCGCCTGGAAGCGATGCTGCGCCGCTCGATCGACAGGAACGAGATCTTCCTCAACTACCAGCCGCAGGTGGAAATCGATACGGGCCGCCTGATCGGGGTCGAGGCGCTGGTGCGCTGGAATAATCCGGAACTGGGCAACGTGCCGCCGGTGCGCTTCATTCCGCTGGCCGAGGACACCGGTTTCATCAACCAGCTCGGCAAGTGGGTGCTGGACGAAGCCTGCCGCCAGATGATCCGCTGGGAGGCGGCCGGCCTGCACGTGCCGAAAATCGCGGTCAACCTGTCAGTCAAGCAGTTCGAGCGCGGCAGCATCGTCAACATGGTGGCCGATATCCTCAAGGAGACCGGCCTGGCGCCCCAGCGCCTGCAGCTCGAAGTGACCGAGTCGGTGATCATGAATACCGGCGACGCGCTGGTCTTCATCAACGACCTGCATTCGATCGGCGTGGGACTGGCGATCGACGATTTCGGCACCGGCTATTCGTCGCTGGCCTACCTCAAGCAGTTGCCGGTGCAGACGCTCAAAATCGACCGCAGCTTCATCAAGGATATCTCGACCGACGTGAACGACGAAGCCATCGCGATCGCCATCATCCAGCTTGGCAAGAGCATGAACCTGTCGGTGATCGCCGAGGGCGTCGAGACCGAGGAGCAGGCCGCCTTCTTGCTGCGCCATGGCTGCAACCAGGCGCAGGGTTACCTGTACAGCCGCCCCGAGCTGCCCGAGACAATCCTGGCGCGCTGGCCGGCGCGCCTGCCGGCGTAAACACGCGCCGCCCGCGCCGGGCGGGCGGCATGCTACAGTGCCATTCCCCGCGCACGCCATGAGAATGCAATGACCCAGAGCACACCAAAGAACAAGAACCGCCGCCGTTTCCTGCTTGGCGGCCTCGCTGCCGGCGGCGCCCTGGTGGTGGGCTGGGGCATCCAGCCGCCGCGCCAGCGCCTGCACACGGCGCAGCCCTTGCCGGTATCCGGCGGCGCGGTGGCCCTGAACGGCTGGGTGGCGATCGCGCCCGACGGCACGGTGTCGGTGGTGGTGCCGCGCTGCGAAATGGGGCAGGGCGTGAACACCGCGCTGCCGATGCTGCTGGCCGAGGAGCTCGACGTGCCGCTGGCGCAGGTGCGCATCACCCAGGCGCCGATCGACAAGATCTTCAGCAATCTCGAAGTGCTGCGCGAGAACCTGCCGTTCCATCCCGATGATCGCGGCAGCCTCAAGGAAGGCGCGCAGTGGATGCTTTCAAAAGTCGCGCGCGAGCTGGGGATCATGATGACCGGCGGGTCGAGCAGCATCAAGGATGCCTGGCTGCCGATGCGCGAAGCGGGCGCCGTCGCGCGCGCGATGCTGATCGCCGCGGCGGCGCAGGAATGGGGCGTGCCGGCCGCGCAGTGCAAGGGCAAGGGCGGCTTCGTGGTCCACCCGGGCGGCAAGCGCGCCTCGTACGGCAGCCTGGCCGCGAAGGCGGCGGCGGCCGGCCTGGATATCGCCGCGTCCGACGTGCGCCTCAAGGAGCCCGGCGAATTCACTCTGATCGGCACGCCCCAGGCGCGCCGCGATTCGCCGGCCAAGGTCAATGGCAGCGCCATGTTCGGGATCGACGCGCGCCCGCCCGGCATGCTGTATGCGGCGCTGACGATGTCGCCGGTGGTGGGCGGCACGGTTGCTTCGTTCGATGCCGCCAGGGCGAAGGCGATGCCGGGCGTGGCGGGGGTGGTCGACGTGTCGTCCGCGCTGTCCGGCAAAACCGGCGCCGGCGCGGGCGTGGCGGTGATCGCCAGCTCGTACTGGCGCGCGCGCCAGGCCATCGGTGCGCTGGGCGTCAAGTGGAACGAGGGCGCCAATGCCGGTTTGTCGAGCGCCGATATTTTCAGGCAGTTCGCCAGCGCGCTCGATACCGAGTCGGGTTTCACCTACTACTCGAATGGCGACGTGGCGCAGGCCATGGGCGCGGTCAAGACCAAGGTCGAGACCATTCACGCCGAATACCGCGCGCCCTTCCTCGCGCATGCGACCATGGAGCCGATGAACTGCACCGCGCAGGTCGCGGGCGGCAAGGTGATGCTGTGGGCCTCGACCCAGGTGCCGAGCATCTGCGTCGACATGGCGGCCAAGGTGGCGGGCGTGAGCCGCGCCGACGTGTCGGTCGATGTGCTGCTGCTGGGCGGCGGCTTCGGGCGCCGGCTGGAGGTGGACATGGTGGCGCAGGCAGTGGCCATCGCCATGGCGGCCGGCGGCAAGCCGGTGCAGCTGGTCTGGTCGCGCGAGGACGACATGACGCACGATGTATACCGTCCGGCCGCGCTGGCGCGTTTCACCGGCAGCGTGGATGCCAGGGGTGGCATCGTCAGCTACGACAACAAGTCGGTCAGCGGCTCGATCGGGCACCAGTATTTCCCGCGCAACCTGGGCTTGCCCGGCATCGGTCCGGACAAGACCACGGCCGAAGGCGAGTACGACATGCAGTACGAGATCGACAACCAGCGCGTGGTGCACGTGATCGTCGACAGCCAGGTGCCGCTCGGTTACTGGCGCTCGGTCGGCCACTCGCACAACGCGTTTTTCAAGGAGAGCTTCATCGACGAACTGGCGCATGCCGCCGGCCAGGATGGGGCGCCGTTCCGGCGCGCGCTGCTGGCACGTCATCCGCGCCATCTGGCGGTGCTCGATGCCGCCCTGGCCAAGGCCGGCACGGCGCCGGCAGGCCGCGCGCACGGCGTGGCGCTGCACCAGTCGTTCGGCAGCATCGTGGCGCAGGTGGCCGAGGTGTCGGTGACGGACAAGCAGATCCGCGTGCACCGCGTGGTGTGTGCGATCGATTGCGGCCTGGCGGTCAATCCGAACATCATCGCGCAGCAGATGGAGTCGGCGGTGGTGTTTGGCCTGTCGGCCGCGCTGGGAGGGGAGATCACGCTCAAGAACGGGCGCGTCGAGCAAAGCAATTTTGGCGATTATCCGGTGCTGCGCATCGACAGCGCGCCCGAGGTGGAGACGGTGATCATCAAGAGTGCCGAGCCGCCCGAGGGCGTGGGCGAACCGGGTACGCCGCCGATCGCGCCGGCCGTGGCCAATGCGCTGTTCAAACTGACCGGGCAGCGCTTGCGCAGCCTGCCGCTGCGCCTGGCGTAGCGGGCGCCCGCGTTTAGTTGGGTCGCGCCGGCTTGTGCGTGCGGCACGCCTTCCTGGCATCCTGGCCAGGGCGATGAGGCACGCCTACGCGGCTTTGATTACGGGCGTGCGCAACATGCTCATTTTTTTGCGGGCGCTTTGCCTGCCCTGGCGGCTTTGCGCGGCTTGGCCGGTTTGGCCGGCGCCTCGTCGCTGTCGGCGTTGGCGAGCTGCTTGAACGCGTCGCTCGACTGCACCGACGCGCTCATGCGCGCCATCAGTTCGGCGTCGGCCAGCCCGATCCTGATCCGCTGCGCCGCGCGCGCGGGATTGTTGTGCTCCTCGGTCAGCGCGGCAATCTCCGCCTCGCTCAATTCGACGGCGATCATGCGCGCCTCGATGGCGGCGATTTCTTCGAACTTGATCTCGCTGCGGATCGCTTTGGAGAAGCGCCGCAGTTCCTCGCCGATGCTGGCGGTCGCCTCATCGTTGAACGCTGCAGCCATTTCCAGTCCGCGCGTTTCGATGTCGGCCATGTTCTTGTCGAAGTCATCGCGCGCGCCCGGCCAGCCGAGCATCATGGCCAGGGCCTGCGCCTCTTTCGAGCCGGCTGGCGGCTGGGGCGGCACGACATGAGGCGGCACACTGCCATCCTTGCGTTCCCTGATTTCTTCGATGCGCTTGGCCATATAGGCCGCTACCACGGGCGGCTGTTTCAGCAGCGCCGGCGTGACTTTGTTGATGATCGTCTGGCCGAGCGGGCTGTGCGCCTGCGCGATCAGTTCCTGCACATCGGACTCCTGCAAGTGTTTTTGGTAGCTCTCGATGGCGACCGGTTCGATCTTGTCCCAGGCAACCTGCTGGCGGACGAAGGCGCTGGTGCGCTCGAAGCGGGCCTTGAGTTTCGCCTTTTCCTTGGGATCGCTCTCGTCCTGCCACTGCCTGGCTTCGATCTCCAGCATCGCGTCGGTTGCGGCGACGACCATGCGCGCCGAGTTGGCCATCTCGAAATAGCGGCGCAGGGCTTCTTCGGTGGCTGGCGCGGCGTGGGCGGTTTGCGCCAGGGCCAGCAGGACAATGCATGCCTGCGCGAGCGAGCGCGCGGCGTTGATGAATGGTGTATGCAAAACGTGGTTTCCGGGGTGTCGGTACTATTGAAAGGCGGCCCCCGCTGAAAGCGAGGCCGCCGCTGTGCGCATGCCTGTTATTTGCTGGCGGCCTTCTTGCCTGCCTTGGCCGGCTTGGCCGCGGCTTGTTCGCCCGCGAGCTGTTTCTTCAGCTCTTCCGACTTCAGGGCGGCGCCCGCGCGGCCCATCAGTTCCGCTTCGATCTGCTCGATATTGTGGCGTTGCGCGAAGCGCGCCGGATTCTTGTTTTCGGCCGTGAGCGCGACGATGTCCGCCTCGCTCATTTCCTCGGCGATCATGCGCGCCTGGGCGGCTGCCACTTCTTCAAACTTGAATTCGGTGCGGACCGCGGTGGCGAAGCGGCGCACGCGCTTGGCCAGGTCGGCATTGCCCTGGCTCTCGAACGATGCCGCCTGTTCCAGCGACTTGTCGGCCACCTGCGCCATGCCCTTGGTGAACTGCGCGCGCGCGCCTGGCCATTCGAGCATCATGGCCTGGGCCAGCGCTTCCTTCGAGCCGGCCGCCGGCTGCGGCAGCGCGACGGGCGGCGGTACGCTGTCGTCCGTGCGCGCTTTCATTTCCTGCATGCGCTTGGACACATAGCCATCGATCACCGCCGGTTGCATCTGCAGTACCGGGTTGATCTTCTCGAGGAAGGTTTGACCGAACGGGCTTTGCGCCATGACGATCATGTCTTTCACATCCGACTCCTGCAAGTATTGCTGATAGTCGGCGATGGCCTTCGGTCCGAACACGGTCGCGACGA
This sequence comes from Massilia sp. DJPM01, assembly GCF_030348125.1. NCBI lineage: Bacteria > Pseudomonadati > Pseudomonadota > Betaproteobacteria > Burkholderiales > Oxalobacteraceae > Massilia > Massilia sp. DJPM01. The sequence continues at coordinate 20,068 of NZ_JAQOZV010000050.1, read as the reverse complement.
CATGCTTGCGCACGATGCCGTACAGGCGCTCGTAGCGCGCGGTCAGCTTGGCCTTTTCCCTGGCGTCGTTCTCGGCCTGCAAGGCGCCGCCCTCCTTGCGCAGCATGGCTTTGGCCGCCGTGTCGGCGATGCGCTCGGATTTGGCGACCTCGAAATAGCGCTGCAGGCTTTCCTTGGTGGCCGGTTCGGCGTGGGCTGCCTGCGACAGGGCCAGGGTGACGATGCATGCTTGCGCGAGCGAACGCACGATGGTGGTGAACAGTGGTTGCAAGATAGGCTTTCGTGAGGGTTGAAACAAGGTGAATCGATGGGCGATGCCGCCGCCGTGCCGTGCCGCGCTTACATGGTGCCCATCATGCGCCCCTGGAATTCCTGCTCGGCCTGGCGCACCTTGCGCAACTGTGCCTGGCGTTCAGGGCGGCGGTTGTCTTCGATCAGCAAGTTGATCTCGTCGGCGCTGAGCGCATTGCCGAGCATGCGCGCCTTGAAGGCGGTGACGTTGTCGAAGGAGAGGCGTTTTTTCACGCTGGCCACTGCGCGTGCGATCCGGGCCCGGCTTTTGGCGCTTTCGTTCCTGGTGAGGGCGCTGGCCATCATGTCCACGGTGGGCGCGATGCGCCCCTCGAACTCTTCCTTTTCGCCAGGAATGGCGCGCAGGAAGGTTTGCAGCAGCGCATCGTTCGCTCCGGGCGCCGGCATGGCGGGGAGGGGTTTGGGCGGCCCTTTGCGGTTGGTGAGCTCGGACAGCACCGCCGTCATGTATTGCTGGATTGCCGGCAACTGCGCCAGCAGCGCCGGAATCATTTTCTGGTTGCTCACTTTGCCGGCCGGGCTGTTGGCGTGCGCGATCATTTCCTGCACGTCGCTGTCGCTCAGCTCTTGCTGATAGCTCTCGACGGCGAGCGGCTCCAGCTTTTCCCAGGTCATTTTCGTGCTGACCACCTCGTTGAAGTGGTCCATGACCATTTTTTTGCTGGCCTTTTGCACCGGATCGCTTTCCTTGCGCCAGTCCTCCTCGTAGCCTTTCTTGAACGCCTCGGTCGAAATGCTCAAGTGACGTTCGGTGCCGGCGAGCCGGAAATACTCGCGTATGCTCGCTTCGGTGGCCGGCGCCGCCTGGGCGGCCTGGCACAGCACCAGGCTGGCGAGGGCAAGGTGGGTGACGAAGCGGACTGCTGAAGATAAAGATGTGCGCATGAAGGTTCTTTTGCAGGTAGTGGTAGGTGGATTACGGCCGGCGCGCCAGCGCGGTGTCGCGCAGCCACCGGTTGGAGGCGGGAACGAACAGCAGGACCGTCCCGGCCAGCACGATGAACTGGCTCGTGAGCGACAGCGAGCCGTACAGGGTTGACACCACGAACGCCGTCTTGAAGGCATTGAGGGAATTGATGAAGCCGATGACGACCAGCACCAGCCAGATCCAGCGTGCCACGTTCGAGGCGCGCGCGATAAAGTACATCAGCAGCAGCATGATGAGGGTGCCGATGACGAGGCTGGCGTACACGAAGTTCGTCATCAAGCCCGAGGCGAGCGACACGCTCTGGGCGGCCAGTACCTCGGGCATGTAGATCACCGAGAGGACCATGCCGGCCAGCGAGGCGGCCACGCACAGCGCCAGGCCCAGCGTCGCGGCAACGGGACGTGGCGGCAGCGCCATTGCCACAGGCGCCGCCTGCGGCAAGGCGCCCGGCGGCGCGTAGGGATGGTAGGCCTGGCCGCCGGCCGGGGCGGCGCCTTGGTTGGCCGGCGCCGTTGCCGCCTGTTGGCGCGGATTGTTGCGCAGCTCCTTGAGGCGGCGGAACCACGCATTGCTCGACGGCGCGAACAGCAGGCAGGTGAGCACGGCAAACACCAGGTACAGGGCGAATTTGCCCATGGCCGCGTCCGGCGCGTAGTCGAACATCGCGGCCTCCCACATCAGCGCCATCCCGCTGCCGGCCAGCATGCATACCAGCAGCCACACCCAGCGTGCCCAGCCGCGCCCGAAGGCGATCAGCGCCAGCACGCCGCCCATCAGCGCCGCGATGAACAGGATGGTGTTCATGTCGCTGGCGCGCAGGGCTTCGTAGGGAGCTGTCGTTTCCTCGGCCACACTGAGCGTGTAGTTCACCCGGTCCGACAGGAAGGCGAGGTCGATCGCGGCGACCAGCACGATGCACAGGGCGATCAGCATCAGCGTCACCAGCAGCAGGCGCGGGCGCGGCGCGGCAACGCCATAGTTGGCCGCGGCTGCGAACAAGCCAGCGGCGGGTATGAGGTCTGGGGAAGACTGTGGGTTCATGGCGTTCTCGTCGAGAAGGTTGGGGCGGGCGCCGGCATCGACACCGGTGAAGCGCCTGATGGCGCTGTCCGGGACTGGGCCATGATGAAAATGTACACACATCCGCGCCCCAGGTCCATCGGCGCACGCGTGCGCCGGGTTGCGGATGCGAGGAAGATTATTTCAGGAACGTCGCCAGCGGCAGCCGGGTGTCGCAGGCCTGTTTCGCGGCCTTGGCCTTGGCCAGCCACAGCGCCGCTTCGTCGGCATTGGCGGCCACCCCTTCGCCGTGGCGCAGCGCGCGCGCGTAGCGGCACTGGCCAGGTGCGTGCGCCGCTTCGGCGGCCTGCTTGTACAGCGCCACCGCCTTGTCGCGGTCGGCAGCGGCGCCGCGGCCCACGAACAGCATGTCGCCCAGGTTCACCGTGCCGTCCAGGTTGCCGCCCTCGTGGGCGCGCCCGAAATAGTCGAGCGCTTTCTTCACGTCTTTCGGCAAGACCTTGCCGTTCTTGTAGAAGGTGCCCAGGTTGTTGAGCGAGGCCGGATTGCCCTGGCGCGCGGCGCGTTCGTACCAGGCCACCGCCTTGCGCTGGTCGGCCGGACCGCCGCGGCCGAACTGGTACATCACGCCCAGGTGGTGCTGGGCCTGGCTTTCTTCGCCGGCCGCTGCCAGCGACAGCCACTGGCGCGCCTTGGCGTAGTCGCGCGGCACGCCTTCCTCGCCGGTCAGGTAGATCATGCCGAGGATCGACTGGGCACGCACGCTGGGCGTGTCGGCCTGGGCCGCCTGCAGCAGCAGCTTGAGGCCGCCGGGACCGTCGCGCGCCACGTCCAGGCCGAAGAACAGGGCCTGGCCGGCGTAGAAGGCGCTGTTGGCGTCGCCCAGCGCGGCGCCCTGGCGCCACAGGCGCAGCGCCTCGGCCGGGTCCTTGGCCACGCCGCTACCGTTGGCGTGGCGCACGCCCAGCGCCAGGTAGGCGTCCGGATAGTTGGCGGCGGCCGCCTTGCGCGTCCATTCGAGCGACTTGGCGGCGTCGGCCGGCACGCCCAGGCCGTCGCGCAGCATCAGGCCCAGGTTGAACTGCGATTCGCTGTGGCCCTGTTCGGCCAGCGGCAGCCACTGGGTGTAGGCGGCGGCGTGGCGTCCGGCGGTCGAGTGTTCGAGGCCCAGGTCGCGCCGCAGTTCGCCTTCTTCGGTCAGCTTGCCGTTCTGGACCAGCACGCCGTATTGGGGCGTGCTCTTGGCGGCATCCGTGGCCGGCGCGCTGGCGCAGCCGGACAAAAAGAGGGCGACAGCCACGCTGGCGAGGAGGGGGCGGAGGGCGATGTTCATTGGTTGGGCGTCTGCTGGTAAAAGTGGGTGGGTTACTTGCCGAGGCTATCGGCGGCGGCGCGGTCGAGCTTGCGCAGGCGGTCGAGCGCCTTGCGCCGTGCCGGCTGGTCCTGGCGCAGGGTGTGCAGCACCACCAGGCTGGTCCAGGCGTTGGCCGAGCCCGGATCGAGGGCGACCGATTTGTTCAGGGCGATCAGCGCCTTGGCGAAATTGCGTTTTTGCAGATAGCGCACGCCCAGCCCGTGCCAGGCGGCGGCGTAGGTGGGGTCGAGGCGGATCGCGCGCCGGCTGGCGTTGACGGCGTCGTCGATACGCCCGATCGAGGCCATCGAATTGCTCATGCCGTGCCACACGCTCGGGTCGTCGGCGCGCTGGCGCACGGCGGTGCGGTAGACCTGCAGCGCGTAGGCGTACTTGCCTTGCGCATGCAGCAGCGAGGCGAGCGCGACGGCGGTATTTTCGCGCGCCGGCGCCAGTTCCAGCGCCTTGCGGTAATCCTGTTCGGCTTCCGGCATCTGGCCGAGTTTCTCGTGCACGGTGCCGAGCGTGTGCCAGGCGAAGCTGCTGGCCGGATCGAGTTCGATGGCGTTCAGCAGGGCGGCGCGGGCCGGTTCGTACTTGCCGGACGCGGCCAGCACGGCGCCGAGGTTCTCGGCCACGGCCGGCAGGGTCGGGTCGGCCTTGTGGGCGCGCTCGTAGTAGCTGATGGCCGCCTCGCGCTTGTCGCGGCTGTTGGCGATGATGCCCAGCTCGTTGAGGGTCTGGGCATCGTCCGGGGCCAGGGCCAGGGCGCGCTTGAGCGAGGTTTCGGCCTCGGCCGTCTTGTCGAGGTGGTGCTGGGCCTTGCCGAGGTAGTACCAGGCGCGCGCCGAGCCCGGATTGCTGCGGGTCCAGGCGCGCGCCAGCGGCAGTACCTCGGCCCAGCGCTGCTCGACGACCAGGGCGGCGATGGTGCTGTCGCCCAGGCTGTCGATCCGGGCGCGCACGGAGTCGTCCGCGGGCGGCTGGGGTGCGGCGCCGTGGGCGGCCAGCGACATGGCCAGGCAGGCGGCGGCGATAGCGGTTTTCATCAGGGCGGAGCGGGCGGAAAGGAGCATGGTGTCGGCGGCAGTCAGGTGGATGAAGCTCAGGTCGATTCTTCGTTGTCGGAAGTGTTCCTGGAAGCGTTTTTGCGATCCTTCTTGAATTCCTTCTTGAAATTCAGATAAGCGGGCGTCTTCATGATCTTGGCAAACTGCGGATCTTCGTCAAGCGCAAGCTGGCGCGCGTCGGCCCGTACCAGCGTATCGAACAGTTGCTGCTGGTATTTGTTTTTGGTCACCGTATTGGCTTTGAGATACACCGTGGCGCGCGTTTCGTAAAAATTGTCGAGCACCGAGACGTCTTCGATCGGCGAGACGGTCTTGAAGCACTGTTCGATCTGGGCGATGGCTTCTTCGTGATGGGCGACGCTGGTGGCCACTGCGCTTTGTTCATAGGCCAGCATGTTGTGGCAGGCGCGGCGCGCGGCGCGCACCACGTTGAACTCGGCCAGGTAGGGCCAGTCGTTGGAGCCGAGCACGTCGACGCTCTGGCGGCAGGTGGCCACCGCCGCTTCCTGCTCGCCCATTTCGTACAGGACGAAGCGCTTGAAGTCGAGCACGTAGGCCCATTGCGATTTCTCGTCGTAGGCCGGGTCGACCCGGGTCAATGCTTTTTCGAGCTCCTGCACCACTTCCCTGACGCTGGCGTAGCGCTTCTCGCTCATGGCTTTCTGCGCCACTTTCATGCGGGCGTCGAAGTAGTCGTCGAAGCCGGCGCCGCTTTGGGCGAGCTTGGCATCGGCCTTGGCGGCCGCGGGCGCGCCGGCGGCCAAGGTGTGGCCGCTCAGGGCGGCGGTCAGGATCAGGCAGAAGAGTCGTTTAGTGTTCATTCGGGCGCGCAGTGATCCAATCCGGCAGCGGTGTTGCGCGCCGGCAGGCTGTGGCCGGCGTCGCTCCCGATGTCGTTTTAGAAGAGTTTCAATAATTACACGAGGTCGACAGAATACCAGTAAATGGTGCTCTAAGGACAATATTCGTGCAAGTGCAATGTGATACGAGGTCGGGAAGAAGGCCGGGTGCGGCCCTTGGGCGTCAAAAATCCCCGGCTCGCGGGGATGGGGCAGACGGTTCGAGTGGCGGGCCGGCTAGTTGACAAATTTTGCAGCGGCGAAGGCGAGGCCTGCCATGGCGACGGAGAGTCCGGTCAGCGCGATGCCAGTCCTGACGAACCATTTGAGCATGGTTGCCTCAAGTGCCGCTATCGATGCTTTCAGCGAGGATTCCACCGTCGCTATCGATACTTTCAGCGAGGATTCCAGCGTCGCTATCGATACTCGCAGCGAGGCTTCCACCGCCGCCAGGTCTGCCTTGGTGACGTAATTGGAACGAATCACGGCAACATCGCGCTCAACGTTATCAAGACGTTCGAGAATTTTTTCTGTCACCGCCTCAAGTTTGACAATGCGGGCTTCCATGTGGTCCATCATCTGCGCCTTCAAAAAAGTTGTCAACCAAGCTATGCCATGGTCGGCTATCCCTCTTCCGGAGCAGTTAACTTGACTCAAACGAGCGCACTTTGTTTCTTGTGTTTCAGGCGCGCCGCAGCAGCGTGCGCAGGTTGCATTGCTGCTGCCACAGGAGGCGCTCGTCACTGCTGCGCGCCTGGGCAGCCAGTTCTTCGTCCGATTGGGCTACCTGGGCCTGGATCAGCCGTTCGGCCAGGGCCGGGTCGGGCAGCATGGTGCCGAAGAAAGTGACCATGTCATGGCGCTGGATCAGCAGGGTAGGGAAGTTGTCGACATCGAGATCGCCCACCACCTCGGCCTGGTCTTCGATATCGATCCAGACGAAGTGCTTGTCCGGGTGGCGCGCGGCCAGGCCCTCGAAAGCGGCGCGGTACGACGCGCACGTGCCGCACCACGCGGCGCACAGGCAGGCGACGATCCAACGGTCGCCGCCCAGCGCTTGCGCAATGCTGTCGCGGTTGTCGGAATTGAGTGTGTGGCTGTGCATGAGCGGCATTCTACCTCGCCCGACGATGGCCCGCTTGCTAAAGCGCCAAGGCGGCGCAGCGCCGGGTTAAAATACGGCATGTCTATTATTCTCGCTATTGAAACCTCCTCCGAGATGGCGTCCTGCGCCTTGCTGCGCGGTGATACCGTCCTGTTCCGTGAATCGTCCGGCGTGCGCACCCACTCGCAAGCCATCCTGCCGATGGTGCAGGAACTGCTGGCCGAAGCCGGCATCGCGCTCAAGGAATGCGACGCCATTGCCTTTGGCGCCGGTCCCGGTTCGTTTACCGGCGTGCGCACCGCCTGCGGCATCGCCCAGGGCCTGGCCTATGGCGCCGGCTTGCCGGTGCTATCCCTGATGACCCTCGAAGCGATGGCCGTGGCTTGCCGCCAGCAGCATGGCGCCACCGATGTCGTGGCCGTGCTCGACGCCCGCATGGGCGAAGTCTACTGGGCCCAGTACCGCTACGACGCTGGCGCCGCGCGCTGGAACGTGCTGGTCGCGCCAACGCTGTGCGCGCCCGGCGCCGTGGCGCCGCTGCCGGTGGACGGCCCGCTGGCGGCCTGCGGCAATGGCCTGGCGGCCTATCCGGACGCCTTCGGGTTCGCCCAAGCCTATCCGGAGATCATGCCCCACGCCGCCCAGATGGCCCTGCTCGGACGCGGCGCGCTGGCTGCGGGGGAAGCGCTTGGCGCGGCCCAGGCCCAGCCGCTGTACCTGCGCAACAAGATCGCCTACACCAGCGCGGAACGCAGCGTGATCAACGCCGCCAAGGCTGCCGCATGAGCGCGGTGCGCGACGACGATCACCTGTTTTACGCGCCGATGGTGGCGGCCGATATCGACGAGGTGTTCGCGCTCGAAAAGCAGGTGTATCCGCATCCCTGGACGCGCGGTAATTTCGCCGACTCGCTCGGCAGCGGCTACAACGCCTGGGTGCTGCGCGACCGCGACGGCGCGCTGCTCGGCTACTATCTGCTGATGGCGGTGGTGGACGAAGCGCATCTGCTCAACGTGGCCGTGGCCGCCGGACGCCAGGGAGAAGGGCTGGGCCGCTACCTGCTCGACAAGGTCGCCGCCTGCGCGCGCGGGCTGTCGATGGACTCGATCCTGCTCGAAGTGCGCCCGTCCAACCTGCGCGCGCTGGCTGTCTATGAAAAATATGGCTACGCCGAAATCGGCCGCCGCCGAGGCTACTACCCCGCGCATGACGGCAAGCGCGAGGATGCCATCGTCATGAGGTTCGTCTTATGAGTATCAACGCGCGCGACAACGCGTTTTTGCAGGAAATGGGCATCGGCCCGCTGTGGACCCTGCGCGATGCCATGCCGGACGAGGCATTGCCCGAGGAGCTGGCAGCGCCAGCGCAGGAAGCCGCGCCGCAGCCAGCTCCCGTGCCTGTTGCGGCGCCTGCCGCCGCGCCTGCTACCATGCCTACCGCCGTGCCTACCGCCGTGCCTACCGCAGTGCCTACCGCCGTGGCCATGCCCGCCCAGCCAGCGGTGGCGGCCAGGACCGCGCCACCTGCGGCCAGCCCGGCATCGAGCCCCGCCACCGATTCGGCCTGGGGCGAGGAACCGCCCGGCCCGCCGCCGACCGAGGAAGACATCGCCGCCATGGACTGGGTGCAGCTCAAGAACGCGATCGCCAACTGCACCCGCTGCGGCTTGTGCAAGGGCGGCCGCAAGCCGGTCTATGGCAATGGCGCGCAGCAGGCGCGCTGGTTCGTGGCCGCCGGCGCCTCGACCGTCTCCGACGAAAAAGAGCGCCAGCCGGTCTCGGGCGAGCCGGGCAAGCTGCTGGCCAATATGCTGGCTGCGGTCGCGCTTTCGCGCGACAGCAATGTGTATGTGACCAACCTGATCAAATGCCGGCCCACCAGCGCCAATGGCGGCGACCGCGCCCCGAGCGCCGAGGAAGCGCTGGCCTGCCGTCCGTACCTGGACCGCGAACTGGCCCTGTCCGGCGCGCCGCTGGTGCTCACGCTGGGCCAGATCGCCGCCAATGCCTTGCAGGGCAAACCGCTGCAAGAGTCGCTGGCCGGTTCGCGCGGACAGGTGCACGAGGTCGGCGGCGTCAAGCTGGTGGCCACCCTGCATCCGGGCGAGCTGCTGCGGCGCGGCGCCGACAAGGCCCTGGCCTGGGCCGACCTGTGCCTGGCGCGAGCGCACGATGGCCGGCCCGGCTGAGAACTACCAGGCCGGCTTCGAGCGCCGCTGGGGACAGCTGGCGCAGCCGCACGTGCGCGCGCTGGCCTGGCTGCTGCACGCGCCCGACCTGCTGGACCCTGCCGATCCGCACTGGGAAGGCAAGATCGCCAGCCTGGGCGTGCTGCCGGCGGCGGTCGACGCCTGGCTGCTGCGCCTGGATGCCAATCCCGCGCCCCTGTTAGCGGCGCTCGGCACGCGCAATTACACGCGCCTTGGCCTGTATGCCGAAAAGCTGATGGCCTTCTATTTCCAGGAGCATGGCTTGCTGGTGGCGCACGGCTTGCAAGTGCGTGCCAGCCGCAACGACACGGTCGGCGAGTTCGACTTCCTGCTCGACCATGGCGACGGCGGCCTCGAACACATCGAATTCGCCACCAAATTCTATCTGCTCGAAGGGGAGGCGGCATCGCGCTTCGACACCTTTGTCGGCCCCAACCTGGCCGACAGCCTGGGCGCCAAGATGCGCAAGATTTTTGAGAAACAACTGGCGCTGGGTACGCACCCTGCGGCGCAAGCCGTGCTGCCGCGTCCCGTAACGCGGGCGCGGGCCCTGGTCAAGGGCTGGCTGTTCTATCCGGGCGGTGCGGGGCAGGCGATGGAGGGCATCTCCGGCCAGCACTGCCGCGGCTTCTGGTGCGCGCTGGACGAGGTGGCCGCGCTGGCGCCGGATGCCTTCGTGATCTTGCCGCGCCTGCAATGGCTGGCGCCGTTCCGATCGTTGGACGATGCCGGTTTGCTGAACCGTGAACAATTGCAGGCCGCCCTGGCGGACAAGTTCGGCACGGTGCCGATGCCGGTACTGGTGGCCAGCGTGCGCGCGGCCGACGCTGGCTTGGTGGAAACGGGACGCGGTTTCATCGTCCCCAACGACTGGCGCGTGCGCGCCGCTTTCCGCCAGCAAATGAGCGGCCCGCCTGCCTGATCAGTGCTTGTGCTCGCCGATCAGGGCGAGCGAATCGTGCTCGGCCTGGTTCATCTTATGCTTGCGCATGATCAGGAACATGATGCCGGCCACCGACATGCCGAAGCCGACGATCACGATATTGAGTTCCACATTGAGCGTGATCAGGATGGCGTAAATGGCCAGCATGGTCAGGATCGACAGGTTTTCATTGAAATTCTGCACGGCGATTGAATGGCCGGCGCTCATCAGCACGTGGCCGCGGTGTTGCAGCAGCGCATTCATCGGCACCACGAAGAAGCCGGACAGCACGCCGATCAGCAGCAGCAGCGGGTAGGCGATCAAGACCGAATGCACCATGGTCATGCACATGACCACGATGCCCATGGCGATGCCGAGCGGGATCACGGTCAGGGATTTTTTCAGCGGAATCATCTTGGCCGAGGCGGCGGCGCCCACGGCCACGCCGAGCGCGACGATGCCGATCAGGGTGGTGGCTTTGTCGAGCGGCATGTGCAGCGATTTCTCGGCCCACTTGAGCACGATGAACTGCAAGGTCGCGCCGGCGCCCCAGAACAGGGTGGTCACGGCCAGCGAAATCTGGCCCAGCTTGTCTTTCCACAGCAGGGAAGAGCAGTTGGCGAAGTCGGCGATGAGCCTGGCCGGGTTGCGCTCCTGGTGGGCGTACTTGGCCAAGGTGTCGGGGATGCGCAGGTTGAACATGGTGGCCAGCAGGTACACCGCCACCACCACGCACAGCGCCGCTTCGGTGGTGGTATCGATGCCGGTCTCGATCAGCGGCATGTCGATGCCCAGCATGAAGGCCGAGGCCTTGGCGCTGACCAGGGCGCCGCCCATGACGGTACCTAAGATGATCGACATCACGGTCAGGCCCTCGATCCAGCCATTCGCGGCGACGAGTTTCTCTGGCGGTAACAATTCAGTCAGGATGCCGTACTTGGCCGGCGAATACACCGCCGCGCCGAAGCCGACCACCGCGTAGGCGAGCAGCGGATGGACGTGGAAGAAGATCAGGGCGCAGCCGAATACCTTGACCAGGTTGGCGATGAACATCACTTTGCCCTTGGGCATGGAGTCGGCGAAAGCGCCGACAAACGGCGCAAGGAGCACGTAAAAAAGGACGAAGGACAGCTTCAGCAAAGGCGTCAGCGAAGCCGGCGCGCTCATGGAGATCAGCAGGTCAATCGCCACGAAGAGCAGGGCGTTGTCCGCCAGCGACGAGAAAAACTGCGCCGCCATGATGGTGTAAAAACCACGATTCATTCGAGAAGTCTAAAAGCTAGTGTGGGTTGCTTTATACCATGAATGGCTGGGAAGCCAAAGAAATCGGCATGTCGTGGCGGGCTGCGTCCGGTAAAATAGCAGCTTGCCAATCACTCCCATTCGCATCATGCCGCGCCCGCTCATCGCCACGATTCACATAGATTCCATGCAGCATAACCTGATGCGGGCGCGCGACTGCGCACCGCACGCCAAAGTGTGGGCGGTGGTCAAGGCCAACGCCTACGGCCACGGACTGGAGCGCGGCATGCGCGGCTTCGCCGACGCCGACGGCCTGGCCCTGATCGAAACCGAGAACGCGGTGCGCCTGCGCGAACTGGGCTGGATCCGCCCGATCCTCTTGCTGGAGGGGATTTTCGATGCCGGCGACGTTGACTTGCTGGTGCGACACCAGCTCAACAGCGCCGTGCATACGGTCGAACAGATTGCCATGTTGGAACAAGCCACGCTCAGCGGTCCGATCGACCTGCATTTGAAGATGAATACCGGCATGAACCGGCTCGGTTTCCGCCCGGAAGCCTTCGGCGCCGCTTACGCCCGCCTGCGCGCCATCCCGCAAGTGCGCGAGATCACCCTGATGACCCACTTCGCCAATGCCGACGAGCTCGAACACCCGCGCCTGACCGTGCTGGAACAGGTGCGCCGCTTTTGCCTGGGGGCGGACGGCTTGCAGGGCCAGCGCAGCCTGTCGAACTCGGGCGGCGTGCTGCACCAGGCGGCGCTGTCGACCGAATTGTCGAACGACTGGGTACGCCCGGGCATCATGCTGTACGGCGGCACGCCCGGTGGACGCAGCGCGGCCGCCTTCGACTTGCATCCGACCATGACGCTGGCCAGTGAAATCATCGGCGTGCAAGACCTGGTGGCGGGCGACTCGGTCGGCTACGGCAGCGGCTTCCAGGCCGAATGGCCGATGACGGTTGGCATCGTTGCCTGCGGCTATGCCGACGGCTACCCGCGCCACGCCCCGCACGGCACCCCGGTCATGGTCGATGGCATCCTCACCAAGCTGGTGGGCCGGGTTTCGATGGACATGATGGCGGTCGACCTGACCCACGTGCCGCATGCCGGCGTCGGCAGCGCGGTGGTGCTGTGGGGCGCCGGACTGCCGATCGATACCGTGGCCAACGCCGCCGGCACCATCGGCTATGAATTAATGTGCGCGCTGGCGCCCCGCGTGCGCGTCGTGGAAGGCAATCTGGATTTCAATGGCTAAAGCTAAAACGCAATACACCTGCAGCGATTGCGGCGGGATCAGCAGCAAATGGACGGGGCAGTGCACAGCCTGCCATCAGTGGAACACGATGGTCGAGACGGTGCTCGACACGCCCGGCGTGAACCGCCTGTCGCAGCCTCAGCACAAAAGCCTGGCGCAGACCGCGCCGGTGCTGTCGCTGGCCGACATCGAGGCGGTCGACGTGCCGCGTTTCGGCACCGGCATCGAGGAATTCGACCGCGTGCTCGGTGGCGGCCTGGTCTCGGGCGGGGTGGTGCTGATCGGCGGCGACCCCGGCATCGGCAAATCGACCCTGCTGTTGCAGGCGCTGGCCAATATTTCGCATATCAAGAGTACCTTATATGTGAGCGGCGAAGAATCGGGCGCCCAGATCGCCCTGCGCGCGCGCCGGCTCGGCGTCGATGGCAAGGAGCTTAAACTGCAGGCCGAGATCCAACTCGAGAAGATTCTCGGGACTTTGGCCGACCTGAAGCCCGAAGTGGCGGTGATCGACTCGATCCAGACCGTGTATTCCGACGCGCTCACCTCGGCGCCCGGTTCGGTGGCCCAGGTACGCGAGTGCGCCGCGCAGCTCACGCGCGTGGCCAAGCAGACCGGGGTGACCATCATCCTGGTTGGCCACGTGACGAAAGAGGGCGCGCTGGCCGGGCCGCGCGTGCTGGAACATATCGTCGATACGGTGCTGTATTTCGAGGGCGATCCCCAGTCCAGTTTCCGCCTGGTGCGCGCCATCAAGAACCGCTTTGGCGCGGTGAACGAGCTGGGCGTGTTCGCCATGACCGAAAAAGGCTTGAAAGGGGTGTCCAACCCGTCGGCGCTGTTTTTGTCGCAGCACGACAACCAGGTGCCCGGCTCGTGCGTGATGGTGACGCAGGAAGGCACGCGCCCCTTGCTGGTGGAAATCCAGGCGCTGGTCGATACCAGCCACCTGCCCAATGCGCGGCGCCTGTCGGTGGGGCTGGAGCAGAACCGGCTGGCGATGCTGCTGGCCGTGCTGCACCGGCACGCCGGTATCGCGGCCTTCGACCAGGATGTGTTTATCAATGCGGTGGGCGGGGTCAAGATTACCGAACCGGCGGCCGACCTGGCGGTGCTGCTGGCGATTAACTCGTCGATGCGCAGCAAACCGCTGCCGCGCGGGCTGGTCGTCTTCGGTGAAGTGGGGCTGGCGGGCGAAATCCGGCCGGCGCCGCGCGGCCAGGAGCGTTTGCGCGAAGCGGCCAAGCTGGGGTTCTCGATTGCGATGATTCCAAAGGCAAATGTGCCCAAGCAAAAAATCGAAGGCATGACGATTGTGGCGGTCGAGCGTATCGATGAGGCATTTAACAAACTGCGCGAGCTCGATTAGTTAACATCTATTGCTATTTGGCACTATAATGTAAATATATCAGGCATGCCACGGGACCAATGTGTTTAGTGAACAACGACAGTCACAGCGAAAAATATTGAAGGTCAAGGCCATCGTGGTGGTGGACGGCTTTTCGCCGGTCACGGTGCGCACGGTGGATATCGGGTCGAGCGGAATGTGCGTCATGTCGCCCGATCCGGTCCAGGTGGGCGCGGAAGCGCTGCTGCGTTTCGACCTGGTGGTCGACGGCAGCGTGACCGCGATCGAGGTGCGTTCGCGGGCCTCGTACTGCATTCTCAGCCATGGGGACTTCAAGGTCGGGTTCAACTTTCTCAATCTCAGCTTGTCGGGGATGACGCAGCTGGTCAAGTTCATGCGCTGACTGCGCTCGTTGGCCGGGCGGGCATCTCGCTTGAGCCGGCACAAGCTTCTTCCGCGCAGCCCTTGATCTGCCTCAGGACTGCGTCAGGAATTTGAACGTGGTGCCGGAGGCGAGTGTGTTACCTTTACGTTAAACGTAAAAAGAGGGTCATCTTCATGGCGCTGCCCATCAATGCCAATCATGTCTTGAACGGGCTCAACTCGGGCAATGCCAGTTCCGCCGAGATGGTCGGAAGGGTCAGCAAGACCTTGCTGACGCAAAACGCCGGCATCCAGAAACTCAGCGGCCAGCTCATGCGCGACCAGACCCGCCTGTCCGGCCTCGGCCAGCTGCAAAGCGCCCTGGCCAGCTTCCAGTCGCTGACCCAGTCGCTGTCCGGCGCCGGCTTGCAGACGGGCGCCACATCCTCCAGCGCCAACGTACTGAGCGCGCTGACCATGACCGGCGCCAAGGCAGGCAGCTACGCCATCGACGTCCAGCAGCTTGCCCAGTCGCAAACCCTGCTGGCGCGCGCGCAGAAAGAAAAAGACACGGTCATCGGCAGTGGCGCCGCCACCGCCATCAAGCTGGAATTCGGCACCGAGTCCGGCAACGCGTTTACGCCCACCGGCAGCGCCCGTTCAATCATTATCGACAGCAGCAACAATACCCTGCAAGGCATGGCCGACGCCTTCAAGGCGGCGGGCATCGATGCCACCATCGTCAAAAGCAGCGCCGGCTATGCGCTCAAGCTGACCGGGCCGGAAGGCGCGGCCGGCAGCATGCGCATCAGCGCAGGGGGCGATGCAGCGGTCGAGAAACTGCTCGCCTATAACCCGGCGGGCCTCAAGAACTTGACGGCGGGCAGTGCCGCCCAGGACGCCGTGCTCAACATCGACGGCAAGCGCGTCACCAGTTCCAGCAACGTCATCACCGGCCAGATCGGCGGCACGGCGCTGGCGTTGACGGGCAAGGGCAGTTCCAAGGTGGTGGTGGCGCAGGAAAATGGCGCCATCGCCAAGAATATCGGCAATTTTATCGATGGCTACAACAAGGTGGCGTCGACTTTGCAAACGTTGCAGCAGGGCGGCCTCAAATCCGATCCGGCATTGCGCCAGGCACAGGATCAATTGACCAGCATGGTGCGCAGCAATAGCGCGGCGCTGGAAAAAGCCGGCATCACGCTCGATAAAAACGGTGCGCTCAAGCTTGACGCCAAGGCGCTGGAAGCGGCGGTGCTGGCCGATCCTGCTGCGATCAGCAAGCTGTTCACCGATGGCGGCAACGGCATTGCCGACAAGCTCGACGCGCAACTTGGCCAGTTGCTCGGTGCCGGGAGCAGCATCAGCAAGGAAAAGCTGAGTACCGACCGTGGCATCGCCACCCTGACCAGCCAGAAAACCACCCTGACCAACGCGCTGATGGCGCAGGCGACCAACCTGGTCGCGCGCTACACGGAAGTAAGCCAGGGCGGCGGCGCCAACAGCGCCTTGCCCGGCCTGCCGGGAGGGGGCGCCAAGTCGCTGTTCGACTTCATGGCTTGAGGAGATGTGGAATGGCAGTTCGCAAGAACTTTACTTATAGCGATATGGACCTGTGGCTCAACGACCGCCAGGTCACCGAAATCGAGTGCCTGGTGCCGGACCTGACCGGCGTTGCGCGCGGCAAGATCCTCCCACGCACCAAATTCACCAAGGAACGCGGCATGCGCATGCCCGAAGCCGTGCTCGGCATGACTGTCACCGGCAATTATCCAGTCAACGACGTGGCTTACTTCCGCGCCATCTCCGAGACCGACCGCGACATGGTGCTGCGGCCCGACCCGTCCACCATCACCGTGGTGCCGTGGGCGCTGGACCCCACCGCCCAGGTCATCCACGACTGTTACTTTTCCGATGGCAGCCTGGTCGATTTCGCCCCGCGTAGCGTGCTGCGGCGCGTGCTCAAGCTGTATGCGGACAAGGGCTGGTCGCCCAGCGTGGGGCCGGAACTGGAGTTTTACCTCACAGCCCGCAACAACGACCCCGACCTGCCGCTGCGCTCGCCCATCGGCCGCAGCGGACGGGCCGAAACCAGCCGCCAGATCTACAGCATCGATGCCGTCAACGAATTCGACCCGCTGTTCGAGGATATCTACGATTTTTGCGACTTGATGCAGCTCGATGTTGACACGCTCATCCACGAAATCGGTGCCGGCCAGTTCGGCATCGACCTGCTCTCGTGCGAGCCCTTGACCATGGCCGATAATGTGTTCTTCTTCAAGCGCACCTTGCGCGAGGCGGCGCTCAAGCACAATATGTATGCCACCTTCATGGCCAAGCCGCTGGCCAATGAACCGGGCTCGGCGATGCATGTGCACCAGGGCGTGACTGACAGCCGCACCGGCCTGAATCTGTTCAGTACGCCTGAAGGGGCGCCGTCGCCGGCCTTTTATCACTACATCGGTGGATTGCAGCGCTACATGCCGGCGGCGATGGCGCTCGCCGCGCCCTATGTCAATTCCTACCGGCGCATCGTGCGTCACACCACCGCGCCCATCAATGTGCAATGGGGGCTGGATAACCGCACGGTCGGGTTCCGGGTGCCGGAGTCGACGCCGCAGGAGCGCAAGGTGGAAAACCGGGTGATCGGGGCCGATGCCAATCCTTACCTGGCGTTCGCGGTAACGCTGGCCTGCGGCTACCTGGGCATGACGGAGGAGATCGAACCGAGCCCGATGACGGACGGCAGCGCGCACGCGCTCGACTTCGAGTTGCCGCGGGGCTTGCCGCAAGCGCTGCACCTGCTGCGCGCGGAGGACAAGTTGCGCGACGTGCTGGGCGAGCGCTTCGTCGACGTGTATGCGGCCATCAAGGATCAGGAGCACCTCGAATTCATGACGGTGATCAGCCCCTGGGAACGCGAGCACTTGTTGTTGCACGTGTAGGACAGAAGTCGAGCGCCAGTGTACGTCTGCCTGAATTCGACGTGCGGACCGTGCTATGCACGCGCGTCCACATACACCCAAGCTGTTCGTCCGGAGGACAGTAAGGCCGAGACGCGCTTGTAGTCTGATACTTCATACCGATCCGCATGCACGAGTTCATCATTCGTCACCTCGAAGACGGTTCCAGCAACGCGGTTTTCCGCGATGCCCGTCTGTTTAACGATGGGGTGGTGACTCTTCCCACTGGTCTTGACTGCGGGTCTTCAATTTTCACCATTGATGTATGAAAACCTAGCAATTGGTCGGCGCTGCCGTGGAGCTCCCGGCCAAAGGTGGCCAGTTGCACATCACGCTGCTGAAGCGTTCCATACGAAAAGAGAAGTTGCGTCATAGGTGGGCGTTTTTATTAAATAGGTTCGCTATGCTCAACGTTGATGTGAGCGGCTTGGCGTCATGAAGTATGCACCGAAAAGTCCGTCGGCACACCGGCCGTGGCGAGCGCGTCAGTTACCGGTCGTTGAGTCCAAGGCCATCGAGGATCAGCGGCATGCAGTTTTCGACCCGTGACGCTCGGGTTTTCGACTGCTTGGCGCCGCCAAAATGAAGCAGGTAGGCGCGCTGGCGGCCGGGTGTCAATGCGTCGAAGGCAGTCCTGAGCGCAGGCAGCTGGGCCAGCCTGACCTGAAACTCTTCCGGCGTCGGAAACTCGGACGTCTCCCTCAAGGCGACCTTCAGGCCCGCGCGTTCCACCTCGATCGCATCGAGGATGCAGGCCGTCAAGGCCTTGCGCTGCCGCGTGATCTGCGCAAGGCTGGTGAACCTGGCCTGGCGTGCGGACTGTACGTTCTCGGTCTGCATGACCAGCATGCCCTTGGGATCGGCGAGCAGCGCGCCCTTGAAGAACAGAACGGCACAATATTCCTTGAAGCCATGGATGAGGACGATATTCTCGCCCTCATGCGCGTAGCAGGGCTGGCCCCACTTCAATTCCTCCGTCAGGCCGCAGCCGAGCGCGATCGATCGCAATAGCGCGAACTCGTCGCGCCAGCTGGTCGCCCCTTGCAGCATCGCGTCGACCTTCGGATTGGTGCCGGTTTCTTGATTCATCGCCGAATTCCTCCTCGTCACTCCGGTTAATCAGTCTTCCCTGGACAGCACATTCTCCAGTTCCGCCACCGAGCCCCAGTCCGCATTAAAACTGAAGCGGTGACCGGGCACGGGGGCAAAATCGCTCTTCATCAGCCAGGCTTCGATCAGGTGCGGCTGGGTGAGCGCGCGCCAGATCTTTTCGGCCGGATGCGGAAAGTCGCGTTCAACGACAACGGTGCGGGTGTGGGGGACCGTAAGGATTCCTACGTAAAAGAGTAACAGGCGAAAACAGCTCTGGAATCAGAGTATTTTCGCGTCACCGAACGATAGGTAACGCCCACTATGTGGGTGTAAGCCGGCCCCCCCGGAATTTCCGTCATGGGCGGGAAGCCAGCACTGATGCGGGGTGACGTTAAACAGTTGTTTTCCGGCAGCGCCGCCGCCAAGCCGAAAACCACTCTGGAGACGCTTTCCGACGGAATTTTCGGCGCTTCCGGCTTACACCTCCCTTTATGAACCAGTGCCCATGTTTTTGTTGGAATCAAGCTGTCACGCGCGGATTTTCGTTTACTTCGCCATGCTGGTGGAGAACGACTTTGGCTACCGCGCCAACCGTGTCGCGCACGAATTCCATATGGACTAGCGTGTGCTTGATAAAGAATCCGTTGGCCGAATAAGGATGCACAGGCGTGACGTCGCCACCGGTGCGGAGCATCAGCAACTGGCCGCCATCACGCCAGAAAGTGCGTTGCTCCGAAGCGTTAACGGTATACACGCCGACATAGGTGTCGAGCACCTCGGCGTCTAGCTTGATCTCCTCGAAATCCACCAGCGGCGCGCCGATCGCCATCGCACCAATTTTATGTGCAATATATTCCGGATCCACGATACCGAAGTCAGCGTTGCTCAGAACGGCCACGAAAAGCTTGTCTTCCGGCAGGCGCAGCGCGCAGGTCATGAAGCCATTGATGCCACCACTGTGGGCGAGCATCGGTCGCTGCTGTAGTGTGCCGACTTCCCATCCATAGCCGTAACCGCACGCGCTGCCGTCCGCCAGCCGGTAGGACGTGAATGCCTTGTTCCAGTTCGCTGCGCTGATGAGCTTGCCGTTAGCGACGGCGTTTTCCCAGCGCGCCATGTCGTTCACGTTCGAGACCAGTGCTCCGGCCGCGTACACCTGGCTGATGCTCATCGGATCGCATGGAACGAAAACGCCATCGCGGTGGGTATGCCCGGCCGCAACCTGCTGCGGGCTCAGTTCGTGCCCTTCATAGTAGCTGCGGTTCATGCCCAGTGGAACAAATATGCGCTGCTCGACAAACCTGGCGTAAGACCTCCCCGAGACTGTCTCGATGATCGCGCCGAGCAGGAAGTAGCCCGAATTGTTGTAGTTGAAGGCTGTGCCAGGAGCGAACTCGAGCGGATCGTTCTTAAAGCTATCGATCATGTCGGTCACCGTGAGCTCCCTGGCAATGTTGGCATCAAAATCCTCCTTGCTGGTGAAGCTGACAATTCCTGAACTGTGGGTCAACAGGTGTTCGACGGTGATTTGCCGTCCCTGGGCAGGATAGTCGGGCAGAAACCGCATGATCTCGTCGGAGAGGCAGAGCTTGCCTTCCTCAAGCAGCATCAAAATGCAAACGGCGGTGAATTGTTTGCTAATCGAGCCAAGACGCAATGTTGCCTCTGGCGTCATCGGCTCCTGCTTAGTGATGTTGGCCATGCCGTAGGCTTGGCGGAACACCGTCTTGCCATCGAGCGTGACGATGACAGTCGCGCCTGGTTCATCGGCCTTGTAGAACGGGACGATAGTGGCGTCGATAGACGCAGCAAACCCCTTGTCTAGGGCGGTCGGCGCATTGGTCATAGACATCTTGGACATTTTCTTAGGTGATTAGCGCTGATCTGCAAGCTTCGCCGCCCGATGCCGGCAACATGGATTCCGCCCGGATTACTTTCGGGTAGACACCTTTCTTTCGACGCATCCGGATGACGCGAGACATTAGCATCACACATATTCATTATTGTTGCCGGCGCCGTTAGCAGACCGACCATTTCTCCGACTGG